>JAUIJQ010000546.1 GCA_030431165.1 Rhodothermia bacterium
CAACGAGTCGAGTGGTTTTGCATACGCGGTCGGCGTGAACTCGGCCGGGTTGTCGTGCGGCGGTGGTCTGCACATGATCGATCTCAACGTACCCGAAGAACCCGCTTTTGCCGGATGCTTTTCGCATGTCGGTACCGGACGTCGCGGCACCGGGTACACGCACGACGCCCAGTGCGTCACGTATACAGGCCCCGACGAGGACTACCAGGGACGGGAAATCTGCTTCGCCTCAAACGAAACGGCGATAAGCATTTCGGATGTGAGCAACAAGTCCGCCGTGGAGATCATCACGTCAGCGACGTACCCGACCGCAGCGTATGTGCACCAGGGCTGGCTTTCAGACGATCAGCGCTACTTCTATCAGGATGATGAGCTCGACGAGGGGCAGGGTACGGTGACTTCCACCAGCACGGTCATCTGGGATGTAACCGATCTTGATGACCCGCAGGTAGTCAAGCTGCACGCGCATGGAACCGCAAACGTGGACCACAACATGTACGTGCGCCGGGATCGCCTATTCCAGGCACACTACCTGAACGGGCTGCGCATCGCGGATATCTCCAACCCCGAGATCATTACCGAGATCGGTTTTTTTGACACGATGCCGGCTGCCAGTGGACTTGGCGGCGGCGGTGTGAGTCGCTATGACGGAGCGTGGAGCGTCTATCCGTTTTTTGAGTCGGGGACGGTCCTGGTGTCATCGTCCAACGGACTCTTTGTACTCCGGCCGGTTGGTGCCGCCTCGGTGTCAGTAGAGAATGCGGACGGCGTGGCTCTTGATGAACCGTACGTGTCGATATCGCCCAACCCGGTTCGGGACCAGGCGATGGTCACCGTGCGCGTTCCCCGGGTCGCGGCTGTCGACGTAACGATCTACGACGTACTGGGTCGCGAGGTACAACCGCTAACGCGGACCAACGTTACGCCGCACCAGCCTTTGGAGACCACGCTTGATGTAAGCGGGTTGGCGGCCGGTACGTACTTCGTCGTGGCTCGCGGCGACGACGTTGAGGTGTCACGAAAGTTTGTGGTGGTCAAGTGACGTCGGGAATACACGTTGCGGTAATTGGGGTGACGCTGGCGTTTGCACTGTGCTGTGCGACGGCAGAACGCTCCACGGCGCAGACCGTGACGTTTGAGCCGCCGTCAGAGATTGTGCTGAAGCCGGGTCGCCTTTCCGTAACCTTTGTCAGGGATGCAACGCGTGCTGAGGCTGAAAGGCTGCTCAGCGAGATGGGCTTCACCCTCGTGGAGGCGCGGTTCGAGGACGTTGTTGTTGTGGCAAATGCCGGGGCGCCGTTCTCAGACGACGATCTGTCGGCATTGCGGGCCCACCCACGTGTGATCGAGGTTGAGACGTTTGCCGTTCCGATAGACCCCGAGCATCACGTAAGCGTGACGTTCCAGGGGACGATCGACCCGGAAGAAGCCGAGTGGATCGTTTCAGAGTGGCGCGCGGTAGGCATCGTCAGCGTGAGGTCGACACCGCACGAGGTTGTGATCGATGTGAACCCCGGGAAGGAGGAGGCCGCGATTGCGGCGCTGAAAGCCAACGAAAAGATCGTTGACGTCCTGTATGTCGCCGATACCGTTCCGTCCGATATCGGGCAGCAGGAGCGCTAGCCTTTGTAGCGGTAGACGATACGTCCTTTCGTCAGGTCGTAGGGAGACATCTCCACGTCGACGCGGTCACCAGGCAGAATGCGGATAAAGAACTTGCGCATCTTGCCAGACAGAAGGCCGAGAATCGTGTGTCCGTTGTCGAGCTGCACCCGGAACTGGGCGTTCGGCAGGGCCTCGGTCACGACGCCTTCCTGCTTGATTGGTTCTTGTTTTGCCATTCATCGTGCGCCCTTGGCGCGATTGTTTTCTGAGACAACGTAATATTACGCATGAACCGGGGCGTTGGTTCAAACCGATCCGGTTCGCACAATCTTTATCGCTCCCCGGCGTTTATTGTGCACAACCAGCAATTGCCCGCCACCACCGGGCCAGACGATGCAACACCCTCCCGCCGCCCTCACGCAGCGCCTGCCGCTGCTGCTGATCCTTTCTGCGTTCTTCGGAATCGCCGGATGTGAACTCATCAACAACGAGTCATCTTTCGACGACCCGACAATACCGCGGGTCATCCGGTACTCCACGTCGATCCAGCCGATGCTCGACTCGACATGCACCACGTGCCACGGCGCGGCCGTTGCCGAAGCGGGACTGCGCCTCGACTCGTGGTCGGCCGTGTTTGCCGGGTCGGACTTCGGGGAAGCAGTCATTCCGTTCCAGCCGGAGCGCAGTCGCCTGATGCGGATGATGGATGACGCCGCGATGCCCCATCCGCGCGAGGTTCAAGCCGGGGCGGACACACTTGATGCAGAGGAGCTGAGTATACTGCGGGAGTGGATCACGTCTGGAGCCCGGAACGACGCGCTCGATGTCGCCGCGGCAAACGCGTCTGAACTACTGTACGTGACCGACCCTGATGATGCTTCGGTTGCCGTGCTTGATCGGAGTACGGGTAACGTGATCCGCGTTGTCGATCTTGTTGATGCCGGATTTTCACCGGCGGCCCTGCCGATGTCCGTTGCCGTTGAACCCGATGGCTCAGCCTGGTACTTGTCGCTCGCCGGCGACAACGTCATCGCGAAGTTCAACCGGTCAAACCAGCTTGTTGGCCAGGTAGACTTCACCGCCCCCGGTCCGATCGTTTTACATCC
>JAUIJQ010000547.1 GCA_030431165.1 Rhodothermia bacterium
CCATGGCGACGGGCACCGACCTGTCTGTCCTTGAGCCACAGACTGAAACGGTTGAATACGGTGCCTTCCATGAGATGCAGGGGCTCATCGTAAACCCAGCGGAATCAGGTGGTAAGCGCTACCTGATGGTCAGCATGGCGCTTGAGGTTGCGAACGACGGCGTCGTCGAGCAGCTCAAAGAGAAAGAGATCGTTGTTCGTGACGGAACGCTCCAGATTCTCGGGCGCCACACCGCCGAGGAACTTGCCGACATCAGTGTCAGGGAGCAGCTAAAAGAGGAATTGCTTGCCGCCGTGAACGAAGTTGTCGGCGACGGACAAGTCACTCGGCTCTATTTCACGCAATACGTGCTGCAATAGGACCCAACCGGGCGGTAATGGAATTCCGGTTGGACTTCGGCGCACTTTTTGGTCTAACCCGTGAATATTTGTTCGGCGGATTTATGATTTGATCCGCCCTCACGATTATTCGCACCCTTCCGTGTTACCGAGCGAACCCGACGCAGGCACAACCGCGGGCGGCCAGCAAGCAGAGGCCACTGCAGAACGCACTGCAGAGCGGCCAACGCGCAAAACCCGCCCCCTGACCGACGTGATCGGACGCGCAAAGTCCGTCAGCCAGGTCGACGAATACAACTTCAAGCAGCCCCGGATCTTCTCACAGGACCAGGTGCGGCTGCTCAATTACGTCCACGACGCGTTTGCGCGTGGATTGTCGGTCTACCTCTCCAATCGCCTGCGCACAATTGTGGAAGTGCGCCTCGAGGCGATCGAACAGCTTTCATACGCTGACTACGTCACATCGTGCGATGTCCCATCGGCGCTTTACGTAACGCGAGCCAGTAACACCGAGCACAGCGCGGTGTTTGAAGTTGATCCGCGCTTCATCCTGTTTTTGCTGGACAAACAGCTTGGTGGCTCGGGTGAGTTTCCTGAAAACCGGCGCGCTGTTTCGCCCATTGAGCAGCGCCTGATGGGCCGCCTCCTGAACCGCGCTTACACGGAGCTGAGTACAGCGTGGGGCGAGATCGCCACAATGAAGTTCGAAGAGACGGCGTTCGAGACCATCGCGGAGTTTGTCCAGATCGTGCCGGGCACGGAGCCTGTACTTGTTGCGCGACTAAAGCTCGTCGCGTACGGACACGAGTGCTTCATGAACGTCTGTTACCCCTACCTCCTCTTGAAGCAGGTACTTGGACGCACGGGCATCAAGCAGTGGCTGGCGCGTTCGCGCGGTGAAATGGAATCCGCCCTGAAAGAGATTTACGAGAAAGAACTTGGCGAAAGCAAGGTGGAGTTGCGGATGGAGCTTGGCGAAGCCCGCATTCCCCTCACCGAGTTGCTGAGCCTTGAAGTTGGCGATGTCATACCGCTTGATCGCCGGGCAAGCGACGACATCAGCGTCTACATAGGATCCCGCGAGTACTGCAAGGCGCGCCTCGGGCGCGTCGGAAAGTACCAGGCTATCGGCATTACCGAACTCGTCAACCAATATGACAATGGCCTCGATGGAACTGATTGAACGGGCTAAAGCCAGCGCCGACGCGCTGGGCGCCGCCTTCACCGAGTTGCTTGAAACGCCGACCGTCGTAAACATCGGCGATGCGGCATCGGTGGTTGACGTGGAGGCACGACTCTCCCGCTACTATCGTATTCGCAGCGGACGCACCACGCTGTTTGTGTCGCCAGACATCGTCGCCGCACTTCCGGATACGCCCGCCGACGCGGCTGCCGGAATGGAATTGTTATCCACGTTTGCGCGGCGCGCGTGGGATGTTGTTTCTGCGCAGCTCGGCGCGGAAAGCCGCGGCGACGTTCAAGTTGCCGAACCCGACAACGAGAGTCTGGGGTCGCTTATCCCCGACTCGGTCATCGCCGCAATCATCCAGGTTGGAGACGCCACTATCGAAGCATTTATCCACGAAAACGCAGCCGAGGCGCAAGCGCAGCAGGATGCGCCCTCTTCTGCCGCGCAGCCAGGCCGCTCAAGCGCTGAAAAGCTGGAACTGGACGAGCTGTCGGCGCAAGACGCGATGGCGCGGCGCGCAATTGATCTCGGATTGCTCGGCGACGTTGAGGTCAACGTGACCGTTGAGCTGGGTCGACGCCGCATTCCGCTGAACGAGTTGCTCAAGCTTACGCGCGGCTCGATCATCGAGCTGGAAAAGTTTGTCGGCGAGCCGCTGGAAGTGTTTGTAAACAACCGACTGATCGCGGACGGCGAAGCGGTCGTGATCGACGATCACTTCGGTATTCGGATCACAAACGTGGTACCGTCGGTGCATCGCAACGTGTAGCAATCTTACGCGCAGACTTGCACAACTCCCGCGAACACTTGGCACCGTTTATGCTCTACACGGGATCCAGTCGGCCTGACTAATTATTGATCCCACGGGCCGACAATATTATTCGGCTCATGATTATTCGCACACTCCGCGGCGCACCGCGTCGCAAGGCTGGCGTCGTTGCTCTCGCCGTGCTGACCTTCGGCATCCTGGTCACACTGGCGGTCATCACGACGCCTCCCAACGCCACCGATCCCGCGAGCAATCCCGGTAATCCCGCCGCGTCAACAACGCAACAGGCGTCCGTCGCCCTGGATAGTCCGCTTGCCGCAGATCGTACTTCCTCTACCGACCAAACGCTTTCCGCGGACCCGCCAGTCCTCACTCGGCAGAAGGCAGCACCGCG
>JAUIJQ010000548.1 GCA_030431165.1 Rhodothermia bacterium
CGGCATCCGTCTTGGCGGGAGACAAAGGGACGAAGACGACTTCTTTCTCGGTTCTCGCGACCTGCCGTGGTGGGCGATCTGTTTCTCTGTTGTTGCCACCGAAACAAGTACGCTTACCGTTATCGGCGTTCCGGCGGTTGCCTTTGCGGGCTCGATGACGTTCTTCCAACTGACCATCGGATACATCATCGGCCGATGGGTTGTTGCTGCTGTCCTGCTCCCTCGGTATCAGGACGGACAAATGAAGACGGCATACGCGTTTCTCGGTGAGCGATTCGGGACCGGCATGCGTTCGACCGCGTCGATCACGTTTTTGTTGACCCGGTTGTTAGCCGACGGCGTCAGACTTTTCGCGACCGCCATTCCACTTAAACTCATTGCCGAGTCGGCGGGTTGGGATGCATCATACGCGCAGATCATTCTGGTCATTGGTTGCGTAACGATTGCATATACGCTCGTTGGAGGAATCAGGGCTGTTGTCTGGATGGACGTAGTCCAGATGATCATATATGTAGGCGGCGCACTGCTTGCGGTTATTCTACTCCTGGTTGGCCTTGATTCCGGATGGTGGAGTGCAGCACGTGCGGTAGACAAGACCGCCGTGTTCGACTTTGCGTCAACCTCTAGTATCCGCGCGCTGATAACGAGCCCGTACGCATTTGTGACCGCCGTGATAGGCGGTGGTGTACTGAGTGTTGCATCACATGGTACTGATCAACTCGTTGTGCAACGCCTCCTTGCGTGCAGAACGCTGGCTGATTCGAAGAAGGCGGTCATCGTTAGCGGCATCGTGGTTGCCGCTCAGTTTGCGCTGTTCCTTTTCCTCGGTCTATTGCTATGGGCACATTACGGAGGAGCGTCGCTAGCCGAGCTCGGTCTGTCCAGGGCGGATGAGGTCTTTCCCCGGTACATCATCAGCGAGATGCCTGCCGGCGTCGCGGGCCTCTTGATTGCTGGAATCGTAGCCGCTGCAATGAGCACGCTCTCATCGTCACTTAACGCGCTCGCGTCATCGACGGTCTTTGATCTGGGCCACCTGCTTCGCCAGTCGCACCGACTCGCGACTCTGCCAGAACTCACCCTTGGCCGCATCGCGACGGCGGTTTGGGGCGTCGTATTTATGCTCTTTGCCGCGATGTTTACCGATATGAACAGCTCAGTCGTGGAATTGGGTTTGTCCATCGCGTCATTTACGTACGGCGGACTCCTCGGAGCGTTTGTGTTAGGTATCGTAAGTAAGCGCGTTGGAGAGCGTGAAGCCGTGGTCGCCTTCCTGGTGGCAATTGCGTGCCTCGCCCTGATCATCAAGGGCGTGCTCATATCGCCCGAAGGCAGTCTCACATTTACTTTAGGGGATAGCAATAGTCAGTTGCGCGACAACGGCTGGCTGGGTGTGGCGTGGCCGTGGTATCCGCTTATTGGGACCGCAATATCTATTGTTGTCGGGGTTGGTTTGTCGCGGATCCTCCCGCCGCGGCTGACTGAGGATCCGGCAGCCAGACTCGACCGTTCAATCTGAATGGCACTACTCGAAAAACTTGGGATCCGCCGCAAGAGCCGTCCTGTTGGTAGCAAGCTCGAGACCGGCTTTGGAAACCCGACGGCTGACAGGCGTCGCGACATAGCGGGCAAGGTTGCGATATTTCTGATACTCGCTACGCTTGCGATCCTGTCATTTCGCGCGGATGAGTCTTTCCAGTTCGGCGTTGAAGTAGGGGACACGTGGACCCGCGATGACGTCGTTGCGCCGTTCTCGTTTGCGCTCCAGCGCGATCCCGCAGACATTGCGGCTGATCGCCAACGGGTCAAGTTTGCAGTCCCGCCGCTGTTTCGTCCGGTTGACAACGCGCTGCTCGTGATCGACGCGCGTCGTGACACGCTGCGAAGTCAACTTGATCGGGTCTTTGCAGCGTATGGTTCTTACAGATTAATGCGCGTCCGCGGTCAGGAGACCGAAGCCGCCGCTGATTCAGCGCGGTACCTTGCTCTCAGGCGGGCGGCGATTCTAAAGGCGACTCCGCAACAATGGTCGGTGCTTGTTAACGCTTACGCGTCTCGTGTTCCCGGGATTGACGCGACAAGCCGTTACGGTGGGCTTGGCCCACGATTGGATGTGCGGCTGCTGAACGAGGCATCCGATCTGGCGAGTACCATGGCACGCGCCGGCGTTGTCGATATTCCGATGGACTCGATCTACGCTGAGACGATTGTTGTGCGTGACGTGCGGGCATCGTCTGATCGCGAAGTGTCAGTCGAGACGATACAGAGTATTGACGAGTCGTTCGAGCGGGCCGATCAGCACTTCGCGCGTGTCTTCCCCGACGATTCGCATGCTGCCACCGTCGCGGGCGCGATGTTCCGAGCCATCTTCCAATACTCGTACGAGTACATGGAAGAAGAATCACTTGAGCGCTGGCGACTGGAGCAGGCGCGTGTGTCGCCTACCGAGGGCCTCGTTGGAGAGGGAGAAGTCGTCGTTCGATCGGGCGACCGTGTGACGCCGTTGGTAAAACGTAAGCTGGCTTCGCTCGAGGAGTCTCAAGCGAGGCGCACCGGTAATCGAATAGGCTGGAAAACGAGACTCGGCCAGGTCGTTGTAATCCTGGCTACCTTTGTCTTCTTCTTTCTGTACCTCTTCTTCCTGCGAAGAAAGGTGTTCGACTCGAATCGAATGCTCTTTC
>JAUIJQ010000020.1 GCA_030431165.1 Rhodothermia bacterium
TCTACTGGCTTTTGCTCGGGCTCTTCGGCCCGGAGCTAATCCAGTTGCTGTATCGTGGAAACTACATCCAGTACGCGCCGCTGTTGTGGCTCGCCGGAATGTATCCAATAATCTCCGGGGTCGCAGTCGTCGTGCGCACCGCACTAAGGTCGCTCGAGCGCCCGAATCACGTGTTCTGGGCCAGCGTCGTTTCGTCAGTCAGCGCAATCTCAATTACCGTGCTGCTGATCATGAACTTCGGCGTTGCTGGTGCCATCATCGGCATCTCGGTCAATATCGCGCTCGAACTGGGTGTCATGTATCTCTTCTTCAGGAGCGGCGAGGAAAGTCCAACACTGGCGACAGTCGCGCCGGCGGGGAGTAAGTCTTGATGTTTGCGACGCTAGACAAATCATCCGGCACCAATCCGGTTAGGCCCGTTTCGTCAAGCCACGATTCGCGGTGGACGATTCTGCGTTCCCTGTTCGATTTTTTTGAGCGGGAGCAGCTTGCGTACGTTGTGCTTGGTGACTACTACAAGACGCGCGACGAGCGTGACGGAGACGTAGATATTGCGGTCGATACCGACGGTCTGCGCCTGTTGCCACGCCTGCTTGTTCGTTTTGCGGCAATGGTTGATGCACAGCTTGTACAGTGCATCCGCCACGAGTCGACGGCCTACTTTTTTGTGCTTGCCTGGCAGGATGCTGATGGGTCTGCGCGGCTGTTGCAAATCGATGCGTGCAGTGACTACCGTCGCAGTGGTCGTACGCTGATCGAGTACGCTGACCTCCTTGAGGGACGGAGGCTGATCGACGTTGACGGCGCAAAAGTCCGTGTTCCGTCCCCAGAGGCCGGCCTGGCCTACTACCTGGCCAAGAAGGTCGAAAAGGGGACCGTGGACGAATACCACGGTGAATGGCTCCACCATACCGTTGCGGAACTCGAAAACAGAACGCATCCGGTACTGGTTTCGCTGTTTGGAGCCTCTTGGGCTGAGCGGATTCTCGAGATGATCGAGCTGGGTGATCTGGACACGTTGAACGAAGTGTTGCCCGCGCTTGGAAAGGTTCTGCACAGCAAGCGGCCCGTTTCTCGTGGGTCCGCGGTCCGGGAAGGGGGGCGCCGACTCAAACGAATCATTTCGCAGACCGGATTTCATGTCGTCGTTCTTGGCCCCGATGGCGCTGGGAAGAGTACCGTAATCGACGCGATCCGCGACGAACTGCAGCCCGCGTTCTGGGGAACAGACTACTTCCACCTGAGACCGCGACTGGGAACCGGCGTTGTGCATGGCGAGGGTGCTGTGGACGATCCGCATGCGTTGCCGCCGCGCGGCGTCCTCGTGTCAGCCTTGAAGCTTTGCTACTACGTGGCTGACTACGTCGTGGGGTATGCTTCCGTGGTCAAGCCGCGGTTGCTCCGGTCACATCTTGTTGTGTTCGACAGGTATTATCACGACATCCTTGCGGACCCGCGGCGGTATAGACTTCGCGGTGTTCGGTGGTTTTCGCGGTTGCTTGGTCGCGCCGTGCCCGGCCCGGATCTGTACCTCTTTCTGGATGCGCCCGCCCCGCTCATCCAGCAGCGGAAATCTGAGGTTACGGTTGAAGAAACGGAACGCCAGTTGACCGCTTATCGGGAGCTGGCGTCGCGACTGAAACCAAGTGTCGTTATCGATGCGTCGGCCCCGATTGAATCGGTGCGCTCCAGTGCCGTTGCCGCCGTGCTCGACAGAATGGCGATTCGCACGGAGAAGCGATTCTGGCTGCGATGAACGAAAATCTGACATCGTTCTTCCCGAGAGACGCGCAGCTCGCTGCCGTGCCTTCGTGGTCATCGCCGCGACTGCTCGCTGCCGGATCAACGTTTACCACGCGTTGGCGCAACAGCGAGTTGTATCCGGGATATCGACTGCGCGGTCGTGTCATGCGGCTGGCAATGCGGGGACTCGCCGCGTCGGGACTGGTGTCGCGAACAGTTGATGACGGTGTGCGTGCGACGCTTCGTGACTTCCTGGCCGACGAGTTGCCCGGCGCTGAAATTGCGTCGCTCCTTGTTGGGACACCCGGGCCCGCCCAAAAACTGACGATCGAGCTTCGGCACACTGACGGGCGCGTCGCCGGGTACGGAAAGTTCGCGCGATCTGCGGTTGCCCGTCGAAGGCTGACCGGTGAGCATGAAACGTTGCTGGCGCTTCCCGAAAATGTAGCGCCGCGTGTACTGCGCTTTGGGCCGTGGGAGGGCGGATTGCTCCTTGTGACCACCGCCGCTCAAGGGCGCCCGGTTGAGACGACGCTCCCGCCATCCGACGACATTTGCAGCTATCTGGAGAAACTGGAGACCGACGCGTTTCTTCCGATAGAGACGCACGAGGTGGTTCAGGCAATTCTGGACGAGTGGCCCTCGGCACGGAAACTGGTCGCCTCACTTTCAGCCAGGCACTGGCCTGTGTGCATCCAGCATGGCGATTTTGCACCGTGGAATATCAAGCGCGGCGAGTCGGGTCTCATTGCATTTGATTGGGAATATGGCGTTCTGAAGGGCCTTTTTGGTCTTGATCTGGCTTTTTTCTGCCTTCAAACCATGGCACTCGTGCGAGATTCGGATCCGGAGAAAGCCGGTCGCATTGCTGCCGATACTCTTGTGGAAGTAGTATCGCGGCGCCCCGGGATGCAGGCCCTTACCCGGGATGAGGCGCGTGCCCTGGTCGGAATTGCGGCACTGGACGCATTTCGAAAGGCCGCAATTGACGGTCACGACCCTGAGAGTCCGTTGCAGCGCTGGCGCGTAGCGGTCGCAAACCTATGAGAACGCTGCGAGTCATAGCAACAGCATACGCGTGCGAGCCGAATACCGGATCAGAAACCGGTATCGGGTGGAACGTTGTGCGCGAGGTTGCCAGACATGAAGGCGTCGACGTCACCGTCATTACACGCAAGAACAACCGTCCGGAAATTGAATCGGCGCTCGGCGGAGACGCCGACAACGCGCCGACATTTGTGTACTACGACCTGCCGTCGTGGGCCGGATGGTGGAAGCGCGGCCGGCGTGGTTTGCAGTTGTACTATTACCTGTGGCAGATTGGCGCTGCTCGACTCGCGCGGCGCCTTCACGGTGAGCGGTCGTTCGATTGTGCGCAGCACGTGACATTTGGGCGCTACTGGACGCCAAGCTTCCTGCCGTCGCTCGGGATCCCCTTCTTCTGGGGCCCCGTCGGTGGGGGCGAGACATTTCCTCGACCGTTCTGGGATACGTTCAGCACGCGCGCCAGGTTGTACGAGATTGCCCGCAGTGTGGCTCGCGCAGTTGGCGAGCTTGATCCTTTTGTTCGACGAACGGCACGGCGATCCAGCCGCGCGTTTGCGGCTACGCGCGAAACACAACAGCGGCTGCGTCGCCTGGGGGCGCAGGATGTGGAATTGCTGGGAAACGCCGCGCTGAGTCGAGCTGAGCACACGCGACTCGCGGCTGCAGATGCACCTGCCGACGGCCCGCTGCGGTTTGTGAGCGCTGGGCGGCTGCTGCATTGGAAAGGGTTTGACCTGGCCGTGCGCGCCTTCGCAGCAGCAGATATTCCCGACGCCGAGTACTGGATTCTGGGAGACGGCCCTCACCGCGCCGCACTTGAGCGGCTCGCCGAAGATCTCGGGGTACAAAGTCGTGTTCGTTTTTTTGGGTCGGTTGCTCGTGACCAGGTGGAGCAATGCCTGGAGGCGGCGCACGTTATGGTGCATCCAAGTCTGCATGACTCAGGGGGCTGGGCTGTCATCGAAGCGATGGCCACGGGTCGACCGATCATTTGCCTCGACCTTGGTGGCCCGGCCGTCATGGTCGATGACCAGACAGGATTTAGCATCGTGCCTACGAATGCCGACGATGCCGTCCGTTCTATTGCGCAGGCGATGCATCTGCTTGATTCCGACAGGCACCGGCTTGCGCAGATGGGTGCTGCTGCTTCGCGACGCGTCGCTGAGGTGTTCTCCTGGGAGGCGAAGGCCGACCAGCTTGTGACAGCATATCGTGCCGCGTGCGGACGGCAAGCGGGCGTGCGTGGTGCTACTAATGACACGCCGTCGGCGATCAACGAATTCGCGACGATGACGACAACGCTTTGAATCAGATGCGACATAACGTCCTTCCTGGCAACGGCGCGTTTGCCCGTGCCCCGCGTCGTGAACCTCCGATCTACCGAATCCCGCTTTTCTGGATGCTGCTTGGGCCACCGGCCATTCGCGTTTCGGCAAGTGTCGATCGTAGCGGCCTGTCGTCGCTGTCCGGGGATCAGGATATGTGGAACTATCTTCGGATCCTGTGGTGGCTGTTTTTCGGATTCATCGCGCTCGTCGGCCTGGTGCGCAATCGCGTTGCGCTGCGGCACATGATTGGGCGGGTTGGCTACCTCCCGTGGGCCGTTGCCCTGTTTCTGATAGCGCTGTATGCCGCAAGCTTCGCCTCGACGGTGCCGTTGTTCTGCATCGCCAATGTGACAATGATGGTGATGCTTGTTGCGGCTTCGACGGACCTTGCCGTGAGAATCTTCGCGGGTGAAATCTCGACAACCCGGTGCCTCAAGGCGTTGCTGTGGATAGCGGTTGGGCTGCTGGCATTTGTCGGGGCGATGTACCTGATGTATCCGCACCTGCGGGTGGCAAGCTGGTACGGTCTGCGACTCAGAGGTGAGAGCTTCGCGTACGTGCCAATTCTCGGTCTAGTGTGCGTATTTGTAGGCGGTCACTTCGCAATCGCATCGGTCGGATGGGCGCGCGTCAGGTACCTCCTCACCGTGTGCTTCGGCCTCTACTGGCTCTATCTCGCTCAGACCAGGTCTTCGTATCTGTGCTTTGCAGCAGCAGCCGCCGTTCTGGTGTGGTACCACCTTGGGCGGGGAGGCAATCGGATGGCGCTCGCTGCGTTGCTGGTTGCGCTCTGTGGCGGCGTTTCGACCGTTGCGCTGATGTACGGAAATTCCAGTCGCGTGACCTGGTACGTAGACAGCATGTACAACCGGTTTGTTGTACGCGACTACTGGGCAATGCGCGACGCATCAGTCCATCAGCGTAACCTCGCGACGCTCAATGGCCGGACCGAGGCCGCGTCCGTATTGATGGAGGGCATACTCGACCGGCCGCTGGGTTACGGGTATATCGGTGGCGTACGCGCCTACATGTCGCAACCACACGTAATGGACAAGTTGCCGGATGAGGCTTTCATCGGCGCCCACAACGGTTACCTCGAGGTGCTCGCGGGCGGAGGCGTACTCGCCCTGCTTGGCTATTCGGGAATCCTCATCTGGCTGCTGTTTGCGTCGAGGTCGAGGGTGAACGTCGAGTCGAAAGTTGTCCAGGCGCTGTTGCTGATGGTGATGGTCGAGGGATTCTTTGAATCTGAGCTCGCCTATCCGTTTCACCAGACACCGGTGATACTCTGGTTCGCCGCTGCCATGATTATGGCAGCAAAGGCGCGCGACGCGGCAGCACGGAACGTCCAGCAGCCGTCGCACTCCTCGCATCGCACACGCGTTGGCGTCGTTGGTCACGTTAATGCCTGATACCGCACTCTAGATCGAAATCAAGAAGTAATGGGAACGTCAAAGCTCACAAAGATCAGGGAGTGGGTCAGCCTGACCGCTCAGAATCCGGTCGAAGCCATGGATCGCGTGCTGACGGTCGTGGATGTGAAATCCGACAAGATGTTTGTCACGCCGCCCGACTACAAGCCGGTGACCTACGACAGCGTCTGGGACACGCTGCTTGCGCTTGGCAATTTTGATGGCGATGAAATCGCAGCTGAGGCTGCCGCGCTTGAAGACGAAATACGGAAAGCGAGCGATGCGCTTCGCGATGCACCAATCAACCCGATTCACAGCGCCGATTTTGCCCTTGCGCGAATCTGTTATCTGGCGACGCGCGTGGCGCAACCCGGCGTTGTGCTCGAAACCGGCGTAGCCTACGGCGTTACGAGTGCCTTCATTCTCAGCGCGCTGGAGAAGAACGGCGACGGAGTGCTGCACAGCATTGATCTTCCACCGCTGGGTCGCAACGTTGACCAGTTCGTTGGAGCATTGATCCCCGACGCCGTGCGGCATCGTTGGAGGCTGTATCGCGGTGTGACGAAGCGCGTACTGCCGAAGTTGCTCAGCCAGGTGGGCACGGTCGATATGTTCGTACACGATTCGCTTCACACGTATCGCAACATCAAGTTCGAACTCCAGCGCGTGACGCCTCAGCTCAAGCCCGGCGCCATCGTCATCGCCGACGACATAGACGAGAACCCCGCGTTTGAGGAATGGGAAGCTGAGACATCGCTCGCGTTTTCCGGTGTTGTGCAGGAGGAGCGAAAGGACAGCATGCTCGGGATCGCGATCATGCCCCAATGAGGGTTGTCGTAGCACACAACTTCTACCAACAACCCGGCGGCGAGGACGGCGTTTTCCACGACGAGTGCGCCCTGCTTGAGTCAAAAGGCCACGACGTTGTGAAGTTGGAGCGCCACAACAGTGCGCTCCGGGATGGCGGTGCGTCGCGCGTGGGTTTGGCCATTGGGACCGTCTGGAATCGGGACGCGTATCGGGAAGTGCGACGAATCATCCGGGATACGCGGGCTGATGTTCTGCATGCGCATAACACATTGCCGCTGCTATCGCCGTCCGCTTACCACGCCGCACGCGCAGAAGGAGCAGCCGTTGTGCAGACGCTGCATAACTACCGGATGATGTGCGCCGGGGCGTTGTTCTACCGGGAGGGAAAGGTCTGTGAGGATTGTCTCGGTCATCGTTTTGCGCTGGCCGGCGTGCGACACGGCTGCTACCGTGGTGATCGGGCTGCGACCGCATCTGTTGCTGCATCAACGTCGTGGCACTGGCTCGCCGGTACGTGGACGCGCACCGTCAATCGCTACATCGCGATGACCGAATTCGGCAAGTCCCGCTTTGTCGCAGGAGGGATTCCCGCAGAACGCATTGTGGTCAAACCGCACTTTGTCAGAGACGCGCCAGAGGCCGGTACCGGTGACGGCGATTACATTCTCTTCGTCGGCCGGCTAACCGAGGAAAAAGGTATCGGCGTTCTCGCTCAGGCGTGGGAGCGGCAGAGTCAACGGCAGCGGTCTAACCTTCGGTTGAGCATAGTTGGGGACGGCCCGGAGCGCGCTTCACTTGAGCGGCTTTGCAGCCGGGACGAACGTGTCACGCTGCATGGTCAGAAAGAACCGGCAGAGGTTCTCAACATGATGCGCCGCGCTGTAGCTGTTGTTGTTCCTTCCACCTGGTATGAAACCTTTGGGCGCGTCGTCACTGAGTCACTTGCCTGTGGAACGCCGGTGATTGTGTCGGACATTGGCGCAATCGCTGAGCTTGTAGAGGATGGTGTAACCGGGTTTCGGTTCCAACCCGGTGACGCCGACGCACTGGCCAACCGCCTTCAGTGGCTGGCTGATAATCGCGAGGCCCTTTCCATAATGCGTACCGCGGCCCGCGCAGCGTTTCTCAGTCGCTACACGCCAGAGGCAAACTATCCGCAGCTCCTTTCAGTCTATGAGTCCGCGATCGATGACGCGCGGTCAGATGACGGGTGAGCCACACGTTGCGAGCATCCTGATGTATCGAGCATTCCTTCCAATCGTTCTGCTGTTGTTTGTTGCTGCGGCTCCGGCTCGCGCGCAATCCGACGGCCTCTTCGAGATATTTGTCTCAGTAGACGCGCCGGGCGGGGGATCGGGATCTGCCGACGCGCCGTTTCGGACAATCCAGGACGGAGTGCGCGCCGCAGTTCGGAACCGCGATCGCGGCGTCGCATCACGGGTTGTTATTGCTCCTGGGACCTACCGGGAGGGGCCCATCGCTTTTGGATACTCGAATCTTCCATCTAAAGAACCGTCAAATCGCAATCCCATTGAGGTTGTCGCCGCGGAGGCGGGTACGGCGATTGTTTCCGGATCAGACGTTTGGACGGATTGGGCCCTGGAGGGCGAAGCGTACTGGCATACTTGGGAGTACACGTGGGGCGTTCATCAGAACAATTGGAATGGACCCGACGCACCAACGGATATCGTGATGCGTCGCGAAATGATTTTTGTCGATGGGAGCCTTCAGCGCCAGGTGCTGTCCCGTGCGGAACTCGAACCCGGGACGTTCTTCGTGGACGAGCCCGGTGGGCGAGTCTGGCTGCACCCTGAGAATGGCACCGACCTGGACGAAGTGCTCGTCGAGGTAGGCGTGCGCGATGTCTTGTGGGATCAGAACCACGAAGACTCAGTCACCGTGCGCGGGCTCGTTTTTGAGCACGCCGTTACACCGTGGTCGGATGCACAGGCAGCCGTGCGAATTGCAAATTCCGACGACGTCAGGATGGAGGAGTGCGTTGTGAGATGGTCCAACTGGACGGGACTGTATCTGGGTGAGTCGCGGCGCGTGGTGCTGAACGACGTTGAACTCAATCACAACGGCGGACAGGGTTGGGGATTTTTCCGAGTGCGCGACGTGGATGTTTTCTCAAGTGAGACGTCGTACAACAACTGGCGTGGTGCCCTCGGTGGATTCCACGGATGGTCGGTAGGCAACAAGATTCTGTCTGCACATGGCATCCGGATTGTCGGTCACCGCGCCCATGGCAACGCCAGTCGCGGCCTGTGGCTGGACTACGATATTTCAGACGCGATCGTGGACAGCGCCGACGTTCGTGAAAACGAACTCGATGGAATCTGGATAGAAGCGTCACAGGGCCCCATCACAGTCCGGCGCAGCACGATTGCTGACAACGGTCGCGCCGGCATCTACACGACGTATTCGCGACGCGTGACGATCGATCAGAACCTGCTTTCCGGAAACGCCCAGGCGGCGTTCAAGATTGGTGGTCGAGACACGCGACCGGTCGTCGATTTTGAAAAGCGCGTCCAGCTTGCGCTTCGGGCGGGAGGCTGGGTCATAACCAACAACACAGTTCATGGGCGGGCCATGGTGACAGAGCACCTAGGTCGGCCGGACTGGGCACATTTTGTCAATACCCTGGTGTCCGATCAGAACGAGTTTGTGGCACGTGATGACCAGGCTGCCGGCCTGTTCACCATCCTCGGGAGGCGGTTTGATCTCGGGAATTGGCGCGAGTTGTCTGGTCAAGACGGTCAGAGCACACTGCGCCTCCCATAAGTGACTGTAAAACTTGTGAGAAGGCGTGCCTGATGCCGCCAAATCGCTGGCATCGCCCTCTCCAGCGCCTTTTCTTTGTCCCTTCCCGCAAAGTTAACAGAAACAGGTGCCTGCCGATAACAACGTTTCGGCTGCGTCTCTGTTGACACCGAAGGCGACTGGCTATCCGGCCCCCATCCGGAGTCACCCATTGCAGCCCGCGCCAAAATCCCACCCCGTTCGGTTTTGCGCCCAGAAGAACCGAACCAAGGCCGCTTTCGACCTTGAGTATGAACATCCGAGCGATCGCGCCGCTCCTGGTGACCGTCCTGTTCATGGCGGTTGTCTCGCCCACGGCGGCGCAGGTCTACGACCACACGCTGAACGTCAATCCACTTTCCCCGAGTGCCGACGACGGCAACCCGGGGTCGTCTGATCTTCCGCTGGCGACGATCGCCGAAGCCGTCGATCGCGCCGTGGACAACAAGCATGCGTACCAGAGCACGCGCATAGTGCTGCATCCCGCGACGTACCGGGAGCCGCTCATTTCTTTCGGCTACACGAATTACCATGCGAACGATCCTGACAACCAGACGCCGATAACAATTGAGGCGCTTCACGCAGGAACGGCCGTGCTGTCCGGGTCGGATATCTGGCTGGATTGGGAGTTCGATACTGCAACGGGCACCTGGACAAAAGCATGGCCACACGATTGGGGGACCGTTGAAGACCCCTGGGGTGGCGTCCGCGAGGTGAATGAGATTCTGCTCCGCCGTGAGATGATCTTTGTAGACGGGCAGCTCCTCAGGCAGGTCCTGGCAGTTGGTGACGTGGTTGATGGCTCATTCTACGTCGATGAGGCGGCTGATCGGGTGTACCTGCGGCCACCATCGGGCGTTTCGATGGACAACCCTCGTATTGAGGTTGCCACGCGAAAGCGCCTGCTCGAGTTCTTTCATGAGGACAGGGTCACGATTCGTGGTCTTGTGTTTGAACACACGGCCACACCGTGGGCGAACGATGAAGCGGCCGTTTGGGTCAGCGGCGGTCGCCATGTCACTTTCGAAGATGTGTCAATCCGCTGGACCAACTGGCAGGGCCTCGGCGAGGCCGAGGATGTCTTGTTGCGACGTGTTGAGCTGAACAACCACGGCGGTCAGGGCTGGGGGATGTTTCGCAACAAGCGCGTAGTAATCGAGGACAGCGAGACGTCGTACAACAACTGGCGTGGTCGCTGGGGTGGCTTCGCCGGATGGTCGGTCGGTAACAAGCTGTTATCCATCCACGGGCTCATCATCAGGCGACACCGCGCAACAGACAACTACTCTCGTGGATTGTGGCTCGACTACGACATATCTGACGCACTTCTCGACGGCGTTCAGGTCAACGACAACCTGCTCGACGGATTGTGGATTGAGGCGTCGCAGGGTCCGATGGTGATCAAGAACTCCGCATTCTGCCGAAACGGTTGGAGCGGACTCAAGACGACGTATTCGGAGGGGGTCCACATCGACAACAACGTCTTCGCTCTCAACGCCACGGCCGATGACGTTCAACTCAACGACAGTCAATTGATTATTGACGGTGGAGGAGAGCGCGTTGTCACAAACTTCGAGACGAAAGAGAAGCTGCCTCTGGTAGTGCGCGACTGGTCGGTCACGAACAACCTCTTCATCGGAACGACGTTCGCCCATCCCTATGCAAAGGGACCGACCCTGATCGACAACGATCTTGAGAATGACGAATGGACGGAGTTTCTGAAGACGTTCTCATCCGACTACAATACCTGGTATCATCCGGAACGACCCGAGGTATTTGGCTTTCCCAAGTACAATGACCTTTCACTCGACGCATGGCGACAGAGTACGGGGCAGGATGAGAGCTCGGTATTTCTGCCGAGTCCGCCCGACTATACGTGTGATGTCCTGACAGAGACGCGCGCCAGCGGCGACGCTGATCTTGTGGGTGAGGCCGGTGATCAATCAGCGGCGGTGGTGCGCTCCGTGACGCTCGACGGGCGTGACGCAGGTGTATTGCGATTCCGCGCGTTCGACGTTGATCACCCGAGTGAAATGCGTGTATTTGTCAACGGGACGGAGGTCGTGCCCATGGCTGAGCAGGAAGGGAGCAATCGTTGGGTTGCCGACTCCCTCGTGTTCTCTGCCGACCTTCTGAATGACGGCCCGAACGAGATAACATTCAGCGTGGGTCGGCACCCGGGATCCGGCCATACGCCGGGGTACCGTATTGCCGACGTCTCGCTGTCGACGGCCAATCTTGGCGTTGCGTTTGACGACATACAGTCACAGCGACTTGCCGACGGATTCTCGATAACGGGGAACTATCCGAACCCATTCGGCGAGGCCACCACGCTGACGCTGGACTTGCCGGTGACCGCCGAAGTCGAGATATCGGTTTTTGACATGCTTGGTCGACGGCAACTGCACATCCCTTCACAGGAAATGGCACCGGGATATGATCGCCCCGTCCCACTGGACACCAGTTCATTGTCGGCAGGCGCCTACGCAGTCCGTGTGACGGTTCACGTTGACGGTGCGTATTTTTCGGCGTTCCATTCGCTGACCAAGGTCAGGTAGGGCTGTGCCGAGACCGGTTTGGGCTCGCCTCGGGTGATCTCATACTGACGTGTTGCTGCACGGGGCGCTTTGAGCGCGCGGACCCGTTTTGAGTAATCTCAAAATGGTATCAAGATCCGTCCTCTTACACCATGTTGGCATGAGACTTGGTATTCTGGCGGTACACCACTGATGCGCCCGAAAGCCGTCTTTTTTTGCTGGTTTTGGCTGTTTCAGTTTCTTTTTGATACCGGTTGTTGACCACAACCGACACAATTCAAGACAATACCACTCCATGGGTGTAGCCATCGTAACGGGCTCGGCGGGTCTCATCGGCTCTGAGGCAGTCCGCTTTTTCGCAAATCTGGGAATGACCGTTGTCGGTATCGACAACGACATGAGGAAGGTGTTCTTCGGTGACGAGGCCTCGACCGAGTGGAATCGACAGCGCCTTGAGTCTGACGTGCCGGGTTACGTGCATGAGTCGTTTGACATTCGAGACAATGACGCCGTCAATGCGCTTTTTGCGCGCTACGGGTCGTCGATCGAGTTGGTGATTCATACGGCAGCGCAGCCATCACATGACTGGGCTGCACGCGATCCCATCGTGGACTTCACAGTGAACGCGAACGGCACGCTCAACTTGCTTGAGGCTGTTCGGCATCACTGCCCTGATGCCGCCTTTATTTTTACGTCGACGAACAAGGTTTATGGCGACACGCCGAACCGGCTGCCACTCGTCGAACAGGAGCAGCGGTGGGAGATCGAGGAAAGCCACGCGTATCATCGCGGTATCCCGGAGGAAATGAGCATCGACCAGACGAAGCACTCGCTGTTTGGTGCTTCGAAAGTCGCGGCTGATGTGCTGGTGCAGGAGTACGGGCGATACTTCGGTATGAAGACGGCGGCCTTTCGGGGCGGTTGTCTGACGGGCCCGGGGCATTCGGGTACCCAGCTGCACGGGTTCCTGGCGTATCTCATGAAGTGCACCGTTACCGGGCATCCGTATACAATATTCGGATACAAGGGCAAGCAGGTACGCGACAACATCCATTCAGCAGATCTCATCGAGGCGTTTCACGCCTACTACCGAAATCCGCGACCCGGAGCCGTGTACAATATCGGCGGCGGGCGTCAGTCGAACTGCTCGATGTTGGAAGCGATATCGCTTTGTCAGGAAATCGCCGGGCGCGAGCTTCGTTATGAGTACTCCGACACCAACAGAATCGGAGACCACATCTGGTACGTGAGCGACCTCACGCGTTTCAAGACGGATTATCCCGAGTGGGACATCCGGCACGACGTGCCCGAGATCTTGCGCGAGATCTTTGAGTCAAACGTGGAGCGTTGGACGGTCGCAATATGATCGGTAAAGGAAAATTCAACGTCCTCGGCGTCAACGTGCACGCCGTCGACTATGAGTTCGTCGTGTCACGCGTAGTCGATGCGGCCACCAATCGCAAACCGCTCGCGATTAGCGCCCTCGCGGTTCACGGTGTTATGACGGGGGCACAGGACGACATTCATCAGCGTCGCCTCAACGGACTCGACCTGGTCGTACCTGACGGGCAGCCCGTTCGCTGGGCGCTTCGATGGCTGCACGGCCAGGATCTCCCTGACCGCGTTTATGGACCAACCTTGACGCTCAAGGTTCTGGAGGCCGCGGCGGCAAACGGATTGCCGGTCTATTTCTATGGCAGCACGCCCGAAACGGTAAAGACGCTTGCTGAACAGGTAACGGGCCGGTTCCAGGGATTGATTGTCGCCGGGTACGAGTCATCGAAGTTCAGGAGACTCAGTGCGGACGAAAAGTCGGAGCTTGTTGATCGAATCAACGCGTCGGGTGCGCGCATCGTGTTTGTGGGCCTCGGGTGTCCCCGTCAGGAGACGTTTGCGTTTGAGTACCGGGATCACCTCTCGATGCCGATGCTCGCGGTTGGGGCCGCGTTTGATTTCCACGCGGGATCACTTGCCCAGGCACCGGCCTGGATGCAGGCGCGTGGCCTGGAGTGGCTATTCAGGCTCGTTGCGGAGCCACGCCGGCTCTGGAAAAGGTATATATTGCTGAACCCCGCCTATCTGGGCAGGGTGCTGCTGCAGCGACTCCGCCTGCGCGTCCCGGACATCCGGATGCCGGATGGGCTGGAGCCGGAGGAGTCGTTCGGTTGAGCGGCACGATTGTGGACAGTCGTGCCGGTAGTTCAAGCGAAGTAAGGCACATCTCAAGAATGCGTAATTCAGGCGCTGAAGTAGTAGAGCAGCCAGCCCGGGTCTCAAATCAAGACCCACCGTCGACCTCGGCCGTACCGGTTCGATCCGGCGTCGATGAAGACGCCTTGCCGGCGGCCGAAGCGGGCTCATCGCGTTATCTTTTTCTGCGACATCGATTGCAGAATGGACTCGCACTGCTCGCGGGAGACACGTTTGCTCTCGGAGCAGCGCTGGTGCTGGCGGGCACGGCACGGTTCCTCCTCGTTCAGGAACCGTATGACCCGAAGTGGGGAATTGTGCTCCTCGGCTTGTGGACCGCGGGATCGCTATTGCTGGGCTTGCTGCCAGGTTGGGGGCTGGGTGCCGTCGAAGAGCTGCGTCGCGTGACGCTGTTGCTCCTGTTTTCGTACTTCGCGCTCGCCGTCGTTCTCTTCTTTTCAAAAGCGGCTGACACAGCGAGCCGCATCACGTTCGCCGCAGCGCTGGTGTACGACGGGGGATTCGTCGCAGCGTTCACGGTGCCGGTCTCGAGAATCGGGACGTGCCGGGCACAGCCCGTCGCAGCGTGGCAGTGCGTGTCGACGACGAGACCGCCGACACCCGGCGCGAAATTCAGCAAGGCCACGAGGGCAGCGCCGGCGACCGGCAGCACGGCGAGCCAGAACAGCACGACGGCCCGCTGCT
>JAUIJQ010000549.1 GCA_030431165.1 Rhodothermia bacterium
CTTCGGATGCACAAACGAGGTCACCTGGATGTGCGGCAGCCCTGCCGCCGCCAACCGCCGGATCACGTCGAGCTTTGTGCTCGTCGGGATCGGATGTGCCTCAAACTGAAAGCCGTCTCGCGGCCCTACTTCGCAAAGCGTTACGGAGTCACCTGCTGTCAATCCCATCGGCGCGAACGATTGTCGTACTTTCCAGTCATTCGTACGGTAATGCTCGTGAGAATACAACAAGCGGTCCTCTGGTGCGCAGTCAACGTGGCGCTCCTGGCGTCAGCGCCGGCAATGGCACAGCCGGCCACAACGTCTGACGTGCCTCTGTCAGATCGACGCGTCGAATACACGATCAACGCAACGCTTGACGTCGAGAACAGAACGGTAACGGGTCGCCAGCGTCTGCGGTGGCGCAACCCGGATCGCGTCCCGGTGTCCGAGCTACAATTCCACCTGTACCTGAACGCGTTCAAGGACGAGAACTCTACGTTCATGCGGGAGAGCGGAGGCCGGCATCGAGGGTTTTCGGCATCCGGCGACAATCGGTGGGGCGGAATCTCGATTGATCGACTTGAGCGCGTGTTTGGGGAGACGTCTGCTACGGTTGCCGCACCGGCAGGCGCGCCGGTCGACCTGACCGACAGCCTGCGATTTATCCATCCCGACGACGACAATTTTGACGACCAGACCGTTGCGGCCGTGACGTTGCAGCGACCCGTAATGCCGGGCGAGTGGGTCGAACTGGATTTCGAGTTTACGTCTACGATGCCGCGCATCGTGGCCCGCACCGGATGGGAGACGGCCGAAGACGGATCAACGTTCTTCATGGTCGCACAGTGGTTTCCCAAGATCGGTGTACTCGAAGTACCCGGGCAGCGATTTGTCCCGGATGATGCAACTCGCGGTGAGTGGAACACGCATCAGTTCCACGCGAACAGCGAGTTCTACGCGGACTTCGGCACCTACGACGTCACTCTTACCGTTCCAACTACGTACACCGTCGGCGCTTCGGGAGTGCTCCGCGAAGAGTCGGGCGCCGCTATGCGCCAGGGCGACGGCACCCGAAGTGTCAGATACGTCGCCGAGGACGTACATGATTTTGCATGGACCGCCGGCTCCTCATTTCTCGACCTGTCTGATGAGTGGAAACACGTCAACCTGAGGCTGCTGCTTCGCCCGGAGCACAGTGGACAGGCGCAGCGCCACTTCGACGCGGCGCGCATCGCGCTGGAATACTTTGAGCGCTGGGTTGGCGAATACCCATACACGACGTTAACGCTCGTGGACGGGTACGGTGGCTCAAACGGGATGGAGTATCCGACATTGATAACCTGTGGCACGCTGTTCGGCCTGCCTTCGTGGCTGCGCGCCCTCGAGCTTGTCACGATCCACGAGTTCGGGCACCAGTACTTCTACGGGATGCTCGCCAGCAATGAGTTTGAAGAGGCGTGGCTTGACGAAGGGATGAACTCCTACCTGGAAGCTCGCATCATGGACGCTGCGTATGGCGAAGGCGCGGTGGTTGACTTTCCGGGCTTGCCAATCGACGGCACGGAACAACACCGTCTTGCATACACCGAGAGTCGCCCCGGAAGCGGCGCGTTGTTTACGCGTTCGTGGGAGTATGCCCCCGGTGACTACGGCAAGTCCTCGTACTCAAAACCGGCTACCGTGATGAACGCGCTCGAGGGTTATCTCGGAGCTGATCGCATGACGGAGTTCCTGCGTACGTATTACAGCACGTGGCGCTTCAGACATCCGACAACAGAGGACTTGCAGGATGTGGCAGAGCAGGTGTCGGGAGAGGACCTCGACTGGTTCTTTGACCAGTACGTCTTTGGAACGTCGGTCGTCGACTACGAGGTCAGCCTGATCGAGTCAGATTCGTCAGGCGTGGCGGCCGCATCGGTTGTCACGGTGTCCCGGCTCCGCGACGGCACATTCCCGCAGACGCTCGAGGTGACCTTTGCGGACAACTCGCGCGAGCGTGCAACGTGGGACGGACTCGGACTGGAACACCGGTTCGAATTCAGCCGACCCGTGCAGTCCGCTCGACTCGACCCCGACGATGTTCTGCCACTTGATATCAACAAGATCAACAATCAGCTTTCGCAACGCGATACAAATCCGCTGCCCGCGAAAGTCGGCCTCAAGGTCACATCGTGGATTCAGGTGGTGGCGTACGTACTGTCGGGAATTCTCTGACGCATGCAAAGCGGACATTACATAGAGCGGGGCGCACGCGCGGCACTGGCAAAGCCTGGCGTCGTCATGATTAACTGGCTGGTGCAGCTCGCGATTGCGGCGGTTGTGGCGATCCCGCTTATGAACGCCATGCGTGGCCTGGAGGGGTCGGGCCTTGGATCCGAAATGGCGCGCGGCTTTGACGTCGCCATACTGGCTGACATGTGGCCCGAGTTATCGAATGCGCTGCGACTTACGATTCTGAACCTGCTCTGGGCGCTTCCGCTCGTCGGAGTACTGCGGGCGCTTATGGCAGCCGGGATCATCAACGCGGTCCGCGACAACGGCCTGCGTTCCTTCTGGCGTGGAATCGGGGACTACGGACTCGGGGCGCTCGCGCTTGCCGCCATGTGGTTCATAGTAACCATCATAGTCCAGGCCGGATTCCTTACGATGCTTGCTATTGCGGCCGGCGGAGCGGGAGAACGGGCGGC
>JAUIJQ010000550.1 GCA_030431165.1 Rhodothermia bacterium
CGTCGTACACCAGCCGTTCGAAACGTCGCTTGAAATCGCCAAACGACTCCTCCATGTACGGCAACTCACTATCCAGATCGTTGAGCTCCGGATCGTTGTTCCAATCGAAGTGCTTGTAGATGTTGTCCATCTGAAGATGGGTGAAGAAGATGCGCTCACCCTTCAGAATCTCGTCGCTCGTAACAGTCATGCTATGGAACCGCTTCCGGCGGTGGCAATGGTTGTTATGCGAACCTATTCAAACTGCGTGCCCTCTATCGCTAGCGCCCAGCAGCGTGCTTTCTGTGGCGCTCAGCCCAACTCGTCAGTTTCCGATAGTCCAGTTTTGAGATCGACGTCTCAGCGTCGGACTGAAACGGATAAAAGGCCACCGGTAAAGCATAACGCGGCAAACGCAGCGAAAGCGTGTCACGAAGCCTCTCAGCGGCTGCCTCGTCCAGGACGGGATCAACGAATGCGACGGGCCGACGACCGAACTCCGGGTCTGACACCGGCACAACGGCAGCGCGATTTACACCGGGCTGCTGGAGAAGCAGACGCTCGATTTCTTCCGGATGGATGTTCTCGCCGCCCGATATGAACATCCGGTCCAACCGCCCCCTTATCGTCAACCGCCCCGACTCGTCCAGCAAACCGATATCGCCGGTAGCAAACCAGCCATCTCGCGGACCCGATTCGCTCACTCCGACATACCCGTCAAAAAGCGTCCTGCCACCAACCTCAATCGCCCCCGATGACGCATCGGCCTGCCGACCACTTCCAGTCGCAGCGATTCGGACGGACCTGAACGGGAGGGGCCTCCCACTGGTCGACAGCTCGTCTGCTGAACCAGTCCCGTCGGTTGTTGTGATCTGTGACGCCATCTCCGACATCCCATAACTTACGTATACCCGGGCACCGAGTGAAACTGCTTTCTGCGACATCGCGACAGGTATTGGACCACCGCCGACGAGCAGAGTTAACCCGGCAAGCGTATGTCCTTCTGCTTCGGCTCTTCGGATCAATCTGTCGAGCTGCGTGGACACCAGCGACAGGTGTGTGGCGCCCAGTTTGCGTGCCGAATCAAACAGGTCTTGTGAGGGCGCTATGGCAACGGCAGCGCCTGCCGCAAAGCATCTGAATGCGATCGATAGCCCGCTGACGTGGTACTGCGGCAACGCAAGCAGCCACCGGTCACCCGGCTCCAGGGGTATGTTGGTGTTCGACCCAACCGCACTGTACACGTGTGCGCGTATTCCATGGCTGACGCCGCGCGGCACGCCGGAACTTCCGGATGTAAACAGCACCGTGCGAGCAGATGCAAAGCCAGACCGCACGTCGCGCTCCCGGCCCTCGGACGCCGTCGCGCAGATGTCCTCTGCCTGCAGCTCGGCCGGACCGTTGTCCGCAAAAACGCTGGCCCTGTCGGTAACTACAACCGAGCACGAAGCGGCAAAGCACTGGTCGCGAAGCGCGTTGACAGGCAGCCGGGTATTCAGAAGGACTACCGCAGCGCCGATTCTGAACAGCGCCCAGGACATCCGAAGACACAATACGGGGTCGTCAACCAACAACCCGACGCGCTTTGCGCCCGGCGGCAGCCGCCGTGCAATCTCAGCCGCCAGTGCGGTCACCTGCCCGTCGAGCTCATCGTACGACTGGGCTTGGACCTCGCCGTTATCAATCCAAACAAGCGCGTCGGCCGAACCGTCACGGTTTGCACCGATCTCCAGCAAACAAGAGGTTGTCACTTCCATTCTCGCACAACAGAAAGCAGGTTGCCGGACAACTGAATCTCTCGTTCGAGCTCGGATGCGACATCAACGGTCGGCGTTCCACTCCAGGCGGCGCGATCCAAATCGGCCGCGAAGAAATCTCCCGTGGCCAGCCCCGCATACTCGTTGCAGAGCAGGGGTGTGGCGGCAAGTGCCAGGAGTGCGCGCCGACCAACCGCCGACTCAAGCAACGAACTGACAGTCAAGCGCAGCCCCGCGGCATGTAAATGATCTGCAAGCGCCAACGTACTTCGGATGTCGCCCAGCAGGCTCGGTTTGAGCACGACCGCTGCCAGAAATCCGGCCATTCGAACAATACGATCAACCCCCTGGCGCTGCCGCGTATCATCCGGGATGGATCCGGAGACAAGTTCAGGGACACTCTCGTCGATTGCGATCGGCCAGCCGGTTCGATAATACAGCTCTTCCAATCGACCCGGTTCATCAAGGGGCTCCTCGATGTAATCAAGGGCGACATCAGCGATTCCATCGGCAAAGCGGCACGCCTCAGCCATTGTCCAGGCGCGGTTGGCATCGAGCCGCAGGGTCGCTCTACCCATGATCGCATCGTGGGCACGCATGACCCGGTCGATGTCTGCATCCACCTCGCGTCGGCCAACCTTGAGCTTGAAACACTTGAAGCCGGCAACCAGGCCGCGGCTCACGATGCGCTCTGGCTCACCGTCGTCCACGAGAAGGTTCAATTCGACGGTCGCCTCAGCCTTTGCAGACAGGTGTTTGTGGAGCGGTGAGCCGGCGACTGAAGCCTCCAGTCCCAGAACAGCAGCCGACATACCAAACAACACTGGTGCATGCAACGCGTCACCTTCAACCCGACGTCCGCCACGAACAAATTGATCAATGGCGGCGACGCACGCGCCCTCGATGTCCCTTAGTGACAGATCGTCAAAAA
>JAUIJQ010000551.1 GCA_030431165.1 Rhodothermia bacterium
CCGACCAGTCGCAATGGCCATGCGGAACATGGCGTTCATTGACTACTATCGTGACAACTTCCAGGATGCTGCGTCGCTTTACGAAAGGTCGCTTGCCCACGAAGGCAGTGACCTGGATGGGTGGGTTGGCCTCGGCGATGCGCGCCATTTCCTCGGCGACGAATCCGGGGCCGTTGACGCCTGGCGAAATGCCATCAACTATGCGCAGGCACAACTTGATGTCAACGCAAATGACACGTGGGCGCTGGACGCGATAGCGACCTCAAATGCGAAACTCGGTCACCCAGACGAAGCGCTGGCGGCATCAGCGCGTCTGCTGCAAGCTGAACGGCTGGATGGCTACCATTACCTCGGCCTCACGATCACGTACGAGTTGACCAACCAACGCGACCGCGCCATCGAATTTGCGAAGCGCGCGCTTGAGAGCGGAGCAACGATGATTGAGCTTGAGGCAACAGCCTGGCTTGACAATATGCGCCAAGACCCTAACTTCGCCACGTTATCAGCGCAATTCGCTGATCATCGCGCCCGGCGGTGATCCAATCAGTCCGATCTGTGTCGTGCGGACTTCCCAGATGCGCTAGACCGCAAATCCTGAGGCATCACATGGCAAATCATTCGGTCGTCATCGACAAAAAAGGCAGATTCACACCGCAACAGTTCAACCCGAATCCCGGTGACACTGTCGCATTCACGGCATCTGAAGGCGAGGTCATCCTGTTCGTAGATCCCACGAACGTTTTTGGTCTCGGCAGGTATTCGATCCCGGATGGCGCAACGCTCGTACTGACTGTTCAATCAGAAGCAGAGCATATCGGATTCGATTGTTTTGCCCATGTCGTGAATCTCGATGCCGGCGACCGTGGTGCCGGTGGTGGCAAAACCGGACCGTGATCTCTGACCGATCGCGGTTTAGCTGAGCCAGCCCAACAGCTTCTCGTGTGTCTTCGGATGCGAGAAGTATCCGAGATGGGATACGCCATCCGGCCGGCCCAACACCAGCGGCTCGTCAATCGGAAACAGCGATGATCCGTTTTCGCCGAACACACTGTTGGTCGGCACAAGCATATCGTTGTTCTCCTTCAGAAACCCGTTTGCAACGAGGTTGCCGAGGTACGCCTTGAGTCCGGCTTGCTCAGGCTCAAACTCGGATGCAACTGCGCGATACTGAACGCCGTCTACGGTCGCCCCCGCGTTCACCCAGTCAAGAAAGTCACCAGGAGCCATTGCCGTTAATCCGGTCAGGCTGTTTGACGCGCCAACGGCAAGCGTCTTCACGACCGTCAACACACCGCCGATGGTTGTTTTGACCGCGAGGAACGTTGGGTCCGCCGCCGGAATCCAGTTCATGACAGACGCCAGCGTATCAACGTACTTGATCAGATTTTTCGGGTCGGCGAGCAACGTGCCCGCGTTAGGTGATCCGGCAAAGACCACATTGCCGACGTCGATGGTGCGCGACCCGAGATTAAACTCTGATAGCTTCTCAACCAGTGCGCGCGCAACGAGCCCGCCGCGACCATGCGCAACGATGTCCAGTTTCAGCGAGGTGCCGTCGGGAATGGCACTGAGCAGTTCCTCCACGTTGCGACGCGGGTCATGGGTCAGCGTGTAGTGGTCGAAACCAAAGACGCGCCCTTCGTACCGCTCACCAAGTGATTCAACCACCGGACGCGGGAGTACGCCAAATCCAGTATGCGTACGCCCAACCGTGCTGTGTAACAACAGCAGCGCGCGGCCTGCACCAAGCTTGTCCCACTCGGGGCCGCCATTCTCGTCCGTCGCGGCTGCCGCGTAGTTATCGGGCAAAACCATGCGCGTGCCGTAGGGCCGGCGCGCCGCCTCCCACTTGTTCGCGAGGTTCTTGCCGAGCTCACCAAGGACCGGATCAATCAGCGGAAAGTCGAACACCTTCAGGATGTGTTTCCCAACCGTGCCCAGCAAGCCGCGCGTGCCGCCCACACCAACCGACGGATTGTCCCGCGGGATTACGTAGGTCCGACTCGCGGCGCCCCGAGTCGTGGGCCGATCCGGATCCTGTATGCCCCATGTCGCAACCCCACCCTCGTCCACGTGCAGCACAAACTGTCCGACCTTGTCACCGGGATCGGGCACCTCAACTTCGAGCGTCGGTGAGGTCACATCCAGGCTACGTGTCGGCTGTTCATGAAGTTCAACAGTCGCGGCCGCAAAGACCTGCTCTTCTTCGAGCACCGACGTAAGTGCGTCTGTCGACATGTCGAGACTCCGGGTTCTCCCCCCGGACGAAGCAAGCAGCTTTGCACTTGCGCGCACACCGTTTGCACGAATTGTCAGCGCGCCGAGGTCAACGCCTCGCCCCTCCTCGCCGAGCGCCGTTGCCTCGCTCTTCCGCCTGAGCGTAAACGTACGCGCGACGGTTTCAAAATCCTCTGACGGCTTCGGACGTTTGACCCGGGCCTCACGCGTTGTTGAGCCAAGCATCGCGACCTCAAGCAATTGCTCAAGGGGGCCGCCACCGCCAATTGCCATTGTACGCGTGGACTCCTGAAACAGCGGTGCGAGGTCAGCTTCGCTGCTCGAAGCAACAACGAGAAACGTCTCGGTACCTTCATCCTCCGGATACGTCTCCGGCATGTACACGTCCCGCTCGTCCCCGTCTCTGACACCGATCTCCAGGAAGTTG
>JAUIJQ010000021.1 GCA_030431165.1 Rhodothermia bacterium
TGTTGACCGTTGGATACCAGTCCGCCCGCGCCGCCATGTCTGACCCGGTGAAGTCGCTCCGGTACGAGTAAGTGTTGTTGGCGACATCAGTCCGTTGCCGCTGCGTCAAAACGGGCTCGATTCTCTTCCATCCAGCGAACGCCATCCTCCTTTGTCTTGGTCGGATCGTTCATTACGTCCGCGTGTGCCTCTTTGTAGTGAGGCATCAGTGATTGCATCCACTCTTCGAACGTTTCGCCGGATGCCGTGGCGTCACACAGATCACACTTGAGCGTCTTCATGGATTGCGGATTCAATGGCTGTAAAAAACGATTTGATCGAGGCGGAGGCACTGTGCCGTCACACGGTCTACCCCATCGCCCGAAGAGCCCGACGCTGTACCGTCATCAGCTTCCTGATGCCGGATCCCGCGAGATCCAGGAGACTGTCAAGCTGGTCGCGGCTGAACGTGCCTTGCTCCCCGGTACCCTGCACCTCGATGAAGTCACCTTTGTGGTTCATCGCCACGTTCATGTCAACTTCGGCTGCCACGTCTAGCTTGTAGTCCAGGTCAAGCCTCGGCGTGCCGTCAACGATACCCACGCTGACCGCAGCGACGTTTCCAATCAGCGGATTGCCCTTGATCAATCCGCGACCTCTCGCTTCAGCCAGCGCCTGCGACAAGGCAACAAATGCGCCCGTAATGGAGGCGGTACGCGTACCTCCATCCGCGACGAGCACGTCGCAGTCGCACGTAACGGTCAACCCGGGCATTTTCTCGAGGTTGACCGAAGCACGCAGTACGCGTCCGATCAGTCGCTGAATCTCTGTTGCGCGGCTGTCGGTCCCGCGTCGTTTGCGGCGATTTGTCGACCCGGGCAACATGGCGTACTCGGCGGTCACCCAGCCACGCGTCGCAACACCGGTTTCTTTGTCGATCATCCAGCGCGGTGATTCCTCTGCAATGCTGGCGGTACACAGCACCTGCGTTCCGCCCTGTGTGATGATCACGCTTCCGGCGGCGTTTGTTGCGTACGGTTCAATTGTAGTTGGTCGAAGAGCGTTGGGTCGGCGTGCCGGCATCGAGGTAGTTGCGTTGACTATTGGGATCCGCAAGATATTGTCATTCCGACAACCGTGGCGAGCGCTGCAGACTGGATTGTCGATTTGACTGACGCACGCCAGGCTTGTTGGATTGCCGCGCTGAGAACGGTATCGTAGTACGTTGTTCAAATCCGGCACCGCCGTCCCATCGATGCCATGAAATACGTCGACCTGAACCTGCACATCACCCCCGGTTCGGATGGCAAGTACAATGTCTCGGCCCGCACCGACGACTTTGGCGGCCTGGACACCGAAATGGAGCTCCCGGTAAAACTGGAGGAGCTCGCCGGATTTGTCTTCGGCGTTGCTGAATCCATCCGCGAGGCCGGGATGGCGGGCGCAAGGAGGCCGCGTACCGACACGCCACCCGACCCAAACCAGCAGAAAGCGCAGGTACGCGATTTTGGCGCACGGCTGTACACCTCGCTGATTCACGGTGAGGTCCAGTCCCTGCTCGACAAGACGCTCGGTGGACTGCAGGGGCGACGCGACGTGGGTATCCGCATCAGGCTCTCGATGGATCTGTCGAGTGCCGGCATGGCCGACGTAGCCAGCCTGCCGTGGGAGCTGATCGCAAAAGACGGCTCGAGCGTTCCGCTCGTCCTCTCAAAACAGACCGTGCTTGTGCGTTCGCTGAGCGTGCCCCAGCCAACTGAACCGGCACCGTTTGAGCCCCCGCTTCGGATTCTCGTCATATCCGCCAACCCGAAGAACACGCGGCAGCTCGACCTGTCAGAAGAACGCCGACGCATAGAAAGCACATGGGGGGCATTGGCCGGTGTGCGCGTTGACTTCGCGGGGCCAACGTATGACGACGTACGCGCCTACCTGGCCGACGAAGATCCGCATGTGATTCACTTTATGGGTCACGGCGAGTACGACGCGGAGCGCGGCGGGTCACTCATCCTCGAAGACAGCAACGGCGACGCAGACTTCGTCGATGGCGAGCGCCTGCAGATTCTCTTCGGCGACGAGAAACGCCTCAGGCTTGTGTTCCTCAACGCGTGCAAGACCGCCACCGACCGCTCTTCGGAAAGCCTCGACCCGTTTGCAGGCGTTGCGGCTTCCCTGATAAAGATCGGCGTGACGGCGGTTGTGGCTATGCAGTTTCCGATTACGGATGAGGCGGCCATCAACTTCTCTGACACCTTCTACCAGCGCATCGTCGCCGGCGACCCGGTAGACACCGCTGTCGCGGAGGCACGCCGGCGGCTGTACGGCAACAAGCAGAACGAGTGGGTCACACCCGTGCTGTTTATGCGATCAAAGGACGGATTTATCTTCGAGAAAGTTGCCGCAGTCCCCGAGCCTGACGCAAAGACCACGGTCTTTCTGGCCGCCACCGCAGACTCGCTCCGCCGATACGCGCGTCAAATCGCATCCGGGCTCCAGGCCGACGGAATCAGGGTGCTCGACCCCATTCCGGAGCCGTACGAAGCCGCTGCACACGAAGCGGCTGTGCGCGAAGCCGCAGAATCTGCTGACCTGTGCGTCCATCTGCTCGGCGACCTGCCGGGTGAGGCCCTGGCTGAAGATGACGGACGAACGTATCCGCTTGAACAGCTCCGCATCGCGCTCGAGTCGGCACGCTCGCAGCTCATCCTGATGCCGGAGCAGTTTGACGTCAGCGCGATCGAAGATCCGGTGTACCGCGAAGTGATGCAGTCGCTCAGCGCACGCGCGCGCGATCCGCAACGGCTCGAGTTCATGAAGATCGGCGCCCAGCAGATGCTGGACGAAGTCCGGTTGAAGGTCAAGAAACTCAAGGGCACACGTGCAGCCCTCTCGGCCGCCTGCATCGATCTGCATTCGAGCGACCTTGCCCAGGCATCCGACCTCATCGAGTACCTCAATCAGCGCGAAGTGGGCACGTTGATGCAGCCGTCAACCGAGAGCACGCCGTCGGCGGTCATGGACGCGTTTATCGCAAACCTTGAGAATTCCCCGCTCCTCCTGGTGGTCTTTGGAAACGCGCCGCGTTCGTGGGTGATAGGGCGCCTGGAATGGGCGAACAGGCAGATCCTCACGAGAAGCTTGCCAACCCGGATTGGCGTCTACGTCACCGGGCCCGACAAAGACCCTGACCAGTTGCGCTTTGCCAACTACAAGATTGTATCTGGTGTCGGCGGACTGAATGCGAATGAGCTGGATGCCCTGATCAACGAAGTAACGGAGCAGGCATGAGCGACCTCGGCGCCCAGCGCGACAATCCTTATGTCGGCCTACGTCCCTTCTTTTTCGAAGACAGCGGGTACTTCTTCGGCCGCGACCAGCAAACAGCACAACTCCTTGAAACGCTGCACAAGGAGCGCTTCCTTGCCGTTGTCGGCAGCTCGGGCTGCGGCAAGTCGTCACTTGTTCGCGCCGGATTGATTCCGATGCTGCTGGGCGGCTTCCTCACCCAGGAGCGGCTGCAATGGGCCATCGCACGCATGAAGCCGGGCGATGCACCGGCTGCAAACCTCGCCTCGGCTCTCGCTGATGTCCAGAAAGAGGGCGCGACACAGGATGACGCTGCTGCGATCGAAGAAGTCATCCGGGAAGAGCACGCGGCCGGCGTCGCGTCCCTGCTTGAGCGCTACCTCGGCACCGACAAGAACGTGCTGATTCTCGTCGACCAATTTGAGGAGATCTTCGCCTTTCGGAAAAGCGGTGGAGACGACAACACCGTACTTGGCAAAGCAAAATGGAAAGAGCGGGCTCGCCGTCGCGCCGAAGCCGCCGAGTTCGTTGACCTCCTGCTGCGCCTTTCGGAACGAAGGGACCTTCCTATCTACATCGTCCTCACGATGAGGACGGATTTCCTTGGCGACTGCGACGTCTTTTACGGGCTTCCCGAAGCCATGAATCGGGGACGATACCTCGTACCTCGCTTGACCCGCCAGCAACTTCGCGAAGCCATCCACGGGCCCGTCCTCCTCAAGCGGGAAAAGATCGCGCCTCGGCTGCTCGATCGACTGCTCAACGAGTTGGGAGATCGTTCAGATCGACTGCCTGTGCTGCAGCACGCGCTCCTGCGGACGTGGGACACGTGGAGTGCGGATGGAGGGGTCGGGCCACTCGACATCGTTCATTTTGACAAAGCCGGCGGACTCGACGGCGCGCTTTCACAGGATGCCAAAGGCGCGCTCGAGGGACTGGACCGCGCGCTGACCGAACGCATCTTCAAATGTCTCACCGACACCGATACTAATGAGCGCCGTGTGCGCCGTCCGGCGCGCATCAGTGAATTGATGGCGGTATGTGAGACCGACCGCGCAGAGGTTGAGCGCATTGTGACGCGGTTCAACGAGGATAACCGCAACTTCCTTTTTACATCTCCAGATGGCAATCCCGATGACCCGCGCGTTGATATGGCGCACGAGAGTCTTATTCGTCAATGGGACGATCTGCGTGGCTGGGTCGACGAAGAGCGCATGTCCCGGGACCAGTTCCTGGAACTCGTCGAGCGCGGCCGCGGCGCGCGGGCACTGCTGCAGGATCCCGACCTGCAGATTGCGCTCGACTGGTTTGAGCTTTCAAAGCCGACACGGGACTGGGCCCGACGGTATGAGCGGCAGGAAGACGACTTCGACGTGGCACTCGCCTACCTGAACGAGAGTAAAGAGGAAGCAGAGGCTGAGGCGAAGCGCGAACGCGAGCTTGCCGAAAAGGAGAAGCGCCTGGCACTCGAAGAACGGGAGCGACTCAAGAAGGAGAGCGAACGTCGAAGGAAAAGGGCCGTCCTGTCTGGCCTTTTGGCCGTTGTTTTTGGCGCAATTGCGATCGCCGCCCTTGTGTTGTCGTGGCGACTCAATGAGGCGCGAGAAGAGATCGTGGCGGGCCAGGTATCACTCAGCACGTCCGAAAATCTCCTTTCGGCCTGGGCTGATGCAGAGAAATCCGACCGGGAGTTCATGGATCTCTACGGCGACATTCCGGACTCAATTGATGTCAAGCGAAGTTCAGTCTGGTTGCAGCGCATGAGTCTGCTACAGGGATGGCACGGGCTTGTTGATTCGGTTGCGACCTTTGAGACGCTTGAGGTCTCTGTCCCGGAAAAGATCTCGCAGTGGCAGCGCCTGCTCTCAGACAGAACACCGCGAACCGGGCCCGATACCGATCAGATAATCGCCACCGCTGCGCGCAAAGTAGACTCGCTGCAACAGATACTCGATGACTCGTTCGCGATCTGGGAAGGCAGCCTCATTGCCTCGGCGCCGGTGCGGAATAGCTGCCCGGGGCGCGCACCGTCAGAGAACAACGTGGTGGCAGGCGAGGACATCTGTGTCTGGTTCGAGGCCAACGTAGGAGGGCGCGGGAGCGGCAGGGTCGTCTGGTCGCAGCCTGGAGGAGCGGACCTCACGCGAACATTTACGGGCCTGGTCGGGCGCAGCTATAGCTACGGGCCGGGGTTGATTCGTGCTTCGTTGAGCGCGGGTGAAACGGAGGTGCGAGTTCTGAATGAACGCGGCAACATCGTTTTCAGGCAGGTAGTGTCGGTTGCGCCCGGCTCGTGAGCGGCAACTAATTGGAGGGTTCGACGTCGTAACAGTACCCTCCCGAATACTCGCGACCCGAGCGCAGCAGCGCAAAGCGAGAACCACGATACCAGAGGCACGCCATGACCAGGGAAATCCGACTTCTAACTTCCACACTTCTTGCGGTCGCAGCGGCGTGGTTTATCCTTCGATTGCCAACGCCTGGAGTTGACCCTGCCATCATGACTCAGGTAACCGGTCAGGCGCCCGGTGCCGTGGAGGCTGCGCTTCCGTACTTCGTGGCAGCCGTGGTCGGGGCGGTCCTCTTTGCAGCATCGTTCGCTGTTACGGGATGGACGCTGTCGCCTCAGCGCCGGGCGTGAGCAACGAGCCAATTCTGTTGCCGGGCTACCAGTACGGGCGTGACGCGCGTCACGTGTCGAACCGTGGCGGACAGGCGGCTTGTCACTAACCGCCCGTCCGCAGGTCCGTTCGTTCCCTAGAAGGACATCACAAGCGGGCAGTTTGAGATCAGCCCTGATGGCTTCAAGCCGCCGCCCGGGCTCGCGATCCAGCCGCGCTCGGCGAGGCCAAGCAACTGTAGTTCGCTGTACACCGCTGAGCGATAACCCTTCTCGATCGCATCAGGCGTCCATGCCGCAACGTAGAGATCCCACATGGGACTGTACCCACCAACGCCGCCCGGCGCACTGTCGAAGATGTCGAACACCTGTCCGGTCTTGTCGCTGAGCGCACTGTTGATTCCCTGTTTCTGCGGATTGTCATCGCCGGTCGGTCCGTTTACGATGATGTAGTTAGCAGCAACCGCGCTGTTCGGGTTGTCGTTGAGTCCGACAGGAATGTCGGACAGTGCCGGGGCATAGGTCGTTGCCTCGAGTGCCGACACGACATTGTCGTTGGAGTCAAGACTGATGAACAGCATCGGCCTTCCGTCCATCGTGCCGAGGTTGAGACTGAACGTCACGGTTCCCTGCGACGGCGAAATCCTCACGGCACGATCGATGACTTTCGAATAGTCTATGCCGCCCATCGGAAATTCGATTTCGGATGCATCCACGTCAAACGCGACAACGGTTGCGTTGTATACAATGCCTCCGACACGAACGACGGGTGTGTAGAATTCGTCGCCAATGGATCCCGCTTCTGCGACCGCCGGAGGGAAATAGTCGGGCGCGTTACCGGGCACAACCTTTCGCTCCGGGCTGAAGTCGACCGTCCCCCGTTCGAATGTCAGGGTGCCGTCTGTTTCCAGCGTTGCCGACCGCGCTGCTCTTCCTCCGACGTTCCGCAGTTTCGGCGAGTAGTTGATCCCGAGTTCTCGCGCAATTCCCTCATCCGACACGTCGGTTAGCACGTACCACACTGAGCGCCCATCCGCCATTTGTCCGCGGTAAAGAGGCAACGTGATTGTCCCGTTTTCGACATCCACGGTACCAGACTGCAGGATCTGGGTTGGGTTGTAGGCGAACTTGTAGTGTGACGCAACTGAGCGCGGAGCCTGCGAATAAAAATCGTGGCGCTGCGCCATGTGCGTAGTGCCCTCATACGAAGTGGAGCGGTCATACGGTTGCCCGAGCAAATCAGCGGGGCCCAGGGCCAGCCCAATGACAGCCGCCATCGTGAGCGAGTAGATTGAGTGTTTCATGGTTGTGTAGGTTTTGGTTGTTTCGGATGATGTTCGGTGTGCGCCGGCTGTTCAGATGACGATGCTGATGCCGACGACGAGGAATAGACGCTCCTGGTATGGGTTGGCTGTCAGCGCTACGCGGATCGGCAGAGCAAAAGCGTCCGACACGGCGATCGCCTTTTCTGCGGTGATTCCGACGTTTACAAGAGCGAAGCCACTCGTTTCATAGAAGTCGCTTGCAGACAGCACTGTGCCCGCGACGAATCCGATTTCAGCCGACGCCGCGATGAAAGAAGTCGCAGCTTCGACATAAGCTGACCTGTCAGGGTCGTTGTAAGCGAAGAAGGATCCGTGGAGCGAAATCGGGAAGGCCGGCGGACCGTCGAGTCGTACAAACGGTTCGACAAAATGTGAGCCGTCACCATCTCCCGAAAAGTCAAACAACGGCGAAGCCCCGGGAGCCGGGAAGTAGTAATCCGTACCTCCGATCGTCACCGTTCCCGCATGGCCGCGGTAGAGTTCGAGCGCGACAGTCAAGTCGAGCTCATTGGCACCGGCTCCGTCTGGCTGGAGCGAGTACGACGCCCACGCCGTGGCAGCGAACCGGCCGTGCTCAACAACAGCTGATGGCTGGATGCTGGCCGACTCGCCAAAGTCGGTCCCTCGCCACACGTAGCGACTGACGAAGTCGGATCCGAGTGCTATCACCTGGGCGCTTGCGTCGTGACACGGCGAACCAGCCACCATGAACATCAGAACGACGCCGAAAAAACGCGCGGATATACTGTAAACCTTTGACATCTGCTTTACGGGATGGTGCCGACGAGTCGACGGCAATTCAACAAGACCCGGTGCCGCAACGTCCGGGGCGGTCTACCCGCCCCGGACACGGCATCAGGTCATTTAGATGTCAATCCCTGCGAGACCGAGGAAGTTGTAGGCACCTGCCCCACGCTCAGTCGCAGACTCGACGGAGTACTCATTGTCGAGCGCTAACGAACCCGTGCGTGCGATGTCGAACTTCGAGACGGTGAAGGTCTGATAGGCACCGAGGACATACATGAACTTGCCATCAGGTGTGATGAACATGTCCTTTGTATCACCCGGCGGTGTACCGTTCTTGCGTAGCGTAAACGCGGTCTCCGGGGCGCGGCCGACCTTGGTGACAGCTCCTTTGCGGTTGATATTGAACTCACTGATAAGGTTGCCGCCAAAGCTGGACACGTACAGCTTGTCACCGGACGGGCTGATGATCGTCCAGCAGGCTTCGTCGATGTCGGCGCCTTGTCCTGTTCCGAAGTACGCGACCTTTTCGACGCTTTTGCCGGTATCACGAAGGACGGTCAGGCTGTGATCGCGCTTGGATTCTGTCAGATTGAAATTCGACACAAAGAGATTCTGCGTGCGGGTATCCCAGTTGAATCCGATGCTGCCCGCGACGCCGTCTTCTTCGTAGAAGCGCTCGTTGTCCACGTTGCCCGACCTGGCGTCAAAGTCGTAGACATAGACGCGGCTTGGCTTCTGGTGCGTTGGCGTTGCGGTACCGAAGTGCGCAATTCCCCAGGTTGCCACGGCAAGACGCGAGCCGTCGTTGTTGAACGCAACTGTTGTCGGACCGCCGTTGGTTCCATTGTACGTGTCGAGGCTTCTCACCGGCACGAGGTCTCCCGTTCTTGCGTTGAACGAGAAGAGGTAGATGTTGCGGTCTGCGAGCACCTGCGTGTGTCCACCACCTGGCGCATGGAACGCGGCATCCGGGTACATCTCGATCTTCCCTTCGCCGCTACCACCTTTCTGGACATTCGGATTGTTCCACTGGTTGCCGACGACAACCCAGTACTCTGATTGACTACCCGGCTTTTTCTTGTAGGTGATGCTGACCGGTCGCGTACCGCCGGAGCCAACGTTCTTCTTGAGCGAAAGGGATCCGTTTGATCGATTGAGTCCGAAGACCGAGACCGTGTTGCCACCGGCGTTAACGACCAACAGATGGTTTTCGATTATCTGGATTGCACCTTGCGAGTCGAAGTCGCCGGCCGCATCGCCGCCGGCGGCACGATTGGCGCCCCCCTTTGAGCGGGTCGAGAAGGAGCGCTGCTTGCCAAGTGTTCCATCTTCGTAGCGCTCGATAGCCACTACACTGTTTGTGCCCTCTCCATTGAGACTGGTGTACAGATAGCCTGCTACTTTCTTGCTCTCGAGAGCGCTGCCTGCGTCGTCTTTTGCTTCGACGTTGGCTGCAAACTCCTGGGCGTGTGACGTCGTCGCCGTGGCGACTCCCATCATGCCGATAAGTACCGTAAATATGATTCGTTTCATGACCGTTGAATGACGTTTGGGTTACGTTGCTGGTTAAGCGTGCCGACGACGAGCGCCGCCGTTCGGCCTTGCAGCAATTCGTATTCAACCGCTGTGCCACTATCCGTAATATGTTGGCCCCCACTCGTTTACAGTACTTACACTCCCTCTCCTGCCGCTATATGTCGCGGTTGACCACGACATGCCGCGACTACTGTTTGGTGTCATCAGGCCGTGGGATGGTCGGTAGACAGGGACGCCTGGCGGGGACAGCTCGGGCCGACTTCCGTTGCGTTTGGAAGGTGGCATCCGTCGGGGCGACGGACAACGCCGCGGGTAAGGTCGACCGGGATGGCCGAAGAGAGGGAATGACGAGGCGAACTTTCACACGCCCGCCGGATCGGAACCCTGTCGCGCTACTCAGCTCGTGAGATGCCGAGCTTCTTCATTCGTGACCGAAGTGTACTCGGATTCATACCCAACCGGGAAGCGGCACCGCTGCTACCTTCGACCTGCCAACCAGATTGCTCGAGAATGGATGCGATATGATCGCGCTCAACATCCTCCAGTTTTTCGGCGCGTCGCGCCGACGGGCGCACGGGACGATTCAACGTATCGTCTAGTCGCAGTGAAGTGCCGCGACTTAGTACCAGGGATCGCTCGATGACATTCTCTAACTCTCTGACGTTACCCGGCCAGCTATAGGCCTCCAGTTCCTTCATGACTGACTGTGGAACGGAATCAATTCGGCGTCCCATCTTTCGCTCGTACTTGTTAACAAAGAACTGAACAAGTGGAGCGACATCTCCCTTCCGTGCCCGAAGGGGTGGAAGCGTCAGGGGAAAGACATTCAGGCGGTAGAAAAGATCTTCGCGGAACTGGTTCTCGGCAACGCGTTCTTCAAGCCTGCGATTCGTGGCAGCGATAACGCGAACGTCTACGTGAATCGTGCTCGTACCGCCAATGCGTTCGAACTCGCCCTCCTGCAAAACCCTGAGGAGTTTCGCCTGCAATTCTAGCGGGAGGTCGCCAATCTCGTCGAGAAAGATTGTGCCGCCATCTGCCAGCTCAAACCGTCCCGGGCGCCTCGCCGTCGCGCCCGTGAAGGCGCCTTTCTCATGACCAAACAGCTCACTTTCGATCAGATTGTGTGGTAGTGCCGCACAATTGACCTTGACCAACGGGCGTGCGGCGCGCGCGCTGTGGTCATGGATTGCACGTGCAAACAGTTCTTTGCCGGTACCGGTCTCGCCAAGAATCAGAACGGTTGCGTCGGTCGCGGCAACCTGCTCCACCTTGGCGAGAACGCCTGTCATAGCAGCACTACGACCCACGATCTCGTCGAAGTTGGCGTTGAGCTTGATCTCCTCTTTCAGATAGACATTTTCTGCCTCGAGCTGGTCTTTGAGCTCCTCAACTCTCTCAAGCGCAACCTGGAGCTCGGATGTGCGATCCGCAACGCGCTGCTCCAGGCGCTCATTTGTTTGCTTTAGTTCCTGCTGCAGCTTCCGGCAGAGTATGTGCGTATTGACTCGTGCGAGTACTTCTTCGTGCTGAAAAGGCTTGGTGACGTAATCAACGGCGCCGGCATCGAAGCCGCGGACTTTGTCGTTAGTATCCGAAAGCGCCGTCATGAAGATGACCGGGACATCGCGAACTGCGGGATTCCGTTTGAATCGGCGACAGGTTTCAAAGCCATCAATCCCGGGCATCACGACATCAAGCAGGATCAGGTCGGGTATAACATGGCTGGTCTGCTCGATTGCACGCTTGCCGTCGCGCGCAACCAGCACACGGAATCCCTGGGCGTGTAGATACTCCAGCAGGATGCTGATATTCGCGGGGGTGTCGTCGACAATAAGGATCGTGGGGCGCTTGTCATGTGCACGTCCCTTTGAGTCCCCATTTGCCGCACGTTCAACAGCCAGGTGTTCATTCATGGCATTTCTCGATTGTCGCCGAGCTTACCGGCTTGCAGCGTGGCTCGCGAGTATGGGCGCACAAACTCACTGATGCTCTCCATGTCGTAGCTCTCCGCCATTGCCCTTACGTGTGCGATGAATGGCGCCTTGTCGGCATCCTGTGCCAGGTGATCAAGTACTTCGTGTATGCCGTGCACGTCTCCGCTCATGGCCAGGGCATGTAATCGATTGGCCGACGCTTCGTCGGGCGGAAGAATGTCGATCTCACTGCTCGACCGCAACGCAGGTAGCTCCCGATCATTAAAGACCCATTCGATCGAGAGATACTCTTCGAGCTTGGCAAAAAGGAGTTGCGTCTGGACGGGCTTCGGGATGAAGTCATCACATCCGGCATCGCGACTTGCCTGCTTGTTCTGGTCAAAGACACTGGCGGAAAGTGCAATGATCTTCAGCTCATCGCCTTTGCTTGAGGTCCGCATCCGCCGTGACGCTTCAAATCCGTCCATGACGGGCATGACAAGGTCCATCAGCACCAAGTGCGGACGAAACGCCTCGATTTTCCCCAGGGCAACGCGTCCGTCTTCGGCTTCGCTGACTTCGAATCCTAGCGGCTCGAGCAGATCGCGCAGTACGCTTCGGTTTTCTTTCTTGTCGTCGACGACAAGTATTCGATATGGGTCGCCTCTGTAGCCAACAATTCTCGATGCGATTGACACGCTGCGCGTAATTGTTGCCGTTTCGGGGAGGCTGAGCTCAACAGTGAATGTGCTGCCCTCACCAGGCTCGCTCGTCACCTCAAGCGTGCCGCCCATCAGACGCGCCAGCCGGAGTGAGATCGCAAGCCCAAGTCCAGTACCGTCCGCCCGCCGATCGTGACTGTGGATTTGCTGAAAGGGTTCAAAAATCGCTGCCTGCTGCTCAACAGCGATACCGGGACCGGTATCGACGACGTCGAACCGGATGTAGTCGGGTCCCGATTCCCGGTTTCGGCTTACGCGCAACTCAACGCCGCCGCTGGTAGTGAACTTGATTGCGTTACTGAGCAGGTTTAGGAGCACCTGTCGAAGCCGGCGCTCATCGCCGCGTACGACTTCGGGGCAATCGGCATCTACGTCGAAGAGAAAAGCGAGCCCGCGCTGCTCAGCGCGGACGCGGGCAATATCGGATACACCCTTCAGGAACTCGGGCAGATGAAACTCGACCTCGTGACTTTCCAGCTTCCCTGCTTCAATCTTCGCAAGATCCAGGATGTCGTTGATCAACGTAAGCAGGTGCTCGCCGCTTTGCTCGATTACGTTGAGGCCCTTCTCCTGCGCCCGCGTAAGCCGCTCATCGCGTCTGAGGATTTGCGAGTAGCCCAGAATGCCATTGAGAGGCGTTCGCAGCTCGTGGCTCATGTTTGCGACGAACTCGCTCTTCGCGCGGCTTGCTGCCTCGGCGGCGTCTCTGGCCACTTCGAGCTGCCGCTGCGTGCGACTGTACTCGATTGCCTTCACGAAGCTCTCGCCGACGTTGTTCAGCAGTCGGACGTTCTCCTCGGTCCACTCAACCCCGGTCGCATTCAGGCCAATGAAACCAAACGACTGAGTGCCAACTACCATCGGCACAAACAGGCTCCCTGGAATACCGGCTTGCGCGAGGCGTTCGAGAGGTGCAAAACCTGGATCTGCCGAAAGCAGGCGACGCGTATCTACAGGCTCATTGTCAACCATCCGACCAACAAGCCAGGACCATTCATCGGTATCTGAGGCAACCAGGTGATCAAACGGCGAATCCGCACTCTTGGACCATTGCACAACGCGCGCGGACGCGGTGTCCTCTGCGGCGAACACGTAGACGAGAGCGCTGTCGGCTTTCACGAACATGCCTACCCTGCCGAGCGCGTCCTGTATTGCGCTTTCAACAGCGTGTGACGGCAGGTTTATGAGACTCCCCGAAATCTGGCCGACGAGATCTTCAATGTCGAACCTCTGCTGCAGCGCTTCCTCTGCGGCTTTACGTTTACTGATATCGATGATGATGGATCGAGTCGCTGTGACTGCCCCCTTGTCGTCGAGAATCGGTTTGACCGAGACGGCACCCCAGAAGTACGTTCCGTCTTTGCGCACAAACTGCATCTCTTCTCCGACGGTCTGCTCGCCTCGAAGGAAGCGTTCGAATACGACGGCTGCTCGAGGCTTTCCGTATGGCGTATCGGCAGTCAGCGAAACAATTGGCTTCCCGATGAACTCGTCCAGCGAGAAGCCGAACAGCTCTGCAGCGCGATTATTTGCGCGCTCGATGCGGCCATCCACTCCCGTCGAGATGTATATGTTGGGTGCCTCCACGTAGAAGTCCCGGTACGCACGCTCGCTGGCTCGCACCGCCTCCTCCATTCGCTCGCGATCGCGGATTTCACCTTCAAGTAGTTGGTTTGCTTCAAGCAAGGCGGCGGTCCGGTCAGCGACACGCTGCTCCAACTGGTCGTGGGCCACGCGCAGCGTCTCCTCGACACGTTCGCGCTCGGCGATCTCTTGCAACGTAGTCTCGTACAGACGGGCGTTCTCTATCGAGATGGCCGCCTGCGATGCGAGAATCCGAACCACCTCGGCACGCTGCGTCGTAAAGACACCACGGGCGAGGTTGTTTTCAAGGTAGATGATGCCAATCGGCTCACCTTTGTGCACAATTGGGCTACACAGTACCGAGTGCGGCCTGCTCGCGATGACGTACGGATCAGCCGCAAAGCGCTCGTCTTCCGAAACATCCTCGATTACAAGCTCCTCTCCACGCTCGCGGGCGTGCTGCACAACAAGCGACGAGTATCCCGGTGAAGCGCCATCGGCAGTCACAAACGCCGTGTCGGCTGCGCTGCTGAACTGTCCTTCGAATGACCTGGCTTCGACCGTCAGCACGCCATCCCGCTCGAGCAACAGGACGCCCCCCTCAGCGCCGGCATTTTCCACCACGATGCGCATCAGCCTGTCCAGAAGCTGTCTCTGCTCTATTTCGCCAGAGATGACCTGCGCTGCCTTCATTACAGTGCGAAGGTCCAGCTCGTCTGGGCCAGCCGGGCCGTGATGCTCGCGTGCATC
>JAUIJQ010000552.1 GCA_030431165.1 Rhodothermia bacterium
TGGCAACGGGAGCTTGAAGCCGAGCCCGTCGAGTTCATCGGTCGCCGTTTTCCGGAACTGATGCGCACCTCCAGGGAAGCGCTTGGCGCCTACATCGGGGCTGAAGCAGATGACGTGGTCTTTGTACCGAACGCTACAACCGCCGTCAACACGGTTGCGCGCACACTGCCGCTTGAGCCCGGCGATGAGATTCTGACAACCGACCTCGAGTATGGCGCCTTGGACCGAGCCTGGGAAGCGGTGTGCAGGTTTCGAGGATCGCGATACATTCGACGCCACGTTGAGCTACCCGTCTCTGACCATACGACGGTAGCCGACCAAGTGTGGGAAGGCGTTACGGACAAAACGCGCGTGCTCTTTCTGAGTCACATAACCTCTACTACCGCACTGACGCTCCCCGCAGAAATACTCGTTGAACGGGCGGCCGATCGCGGCATCATCACCGTCATCGATGGTGCACATGCGCCCGGTCAGATTCCGTTGGACATGAAGGGACTCGGCGCCGACTTCTATACCGGAAACTGCCACAAGTGGATGATGACGCCCAAAGGCTGCGCTTTCCTGTACGCACGCAAGTCCGCGCAGCACCTTATTCGTCCTATTGTTGTGAGCTGGGGCGACAAGTCGGGATCCACATCCGATTACATCAGCGAGCTGGAGTTCCAGGGAACGACAGACTTCGCCTCCTACCTCACAATTCCTGATGCAATCGCGTTCATGCGTAAGCACGATTGGGACAGCATCCGACGCGGCTGCCACAGCCTCGTAAACACGTACCGCTCCGCGATGCGCGACATTACCGGCATACCGTCGCTATCACCCGACTCACCGTCGTGGTACCGCCAGATGTCGGCGCATCCGCTGCCGGCTTGTGATGGAGAAGCGTTCCAGCGGTCATTGTTCGACGAGTGTTCAATCGAAATACCGGTGACTGAAGGGCCCGATGGCACACAATACCTGCGCGTCTCTGTTCAGGGTTACAACACGCAGGCAGACATAGAATATCTGCTCTCGTCGGTTCGAGAAACGCTGCCCCGGTTTATGCGTCCCGCAAGCGCTTGAACCAGAAATAGAACGGGAGGCCTGACAAGAGAAGGACTGCAGCCCACGCTGCCTGCACCGGCCGCTCGACAAGCGTATTCACAATGAAACCCGCAGAAATTGTGATGTAGATGAGAGGCACAATCGGATATCCCACCGTGCGGTACGGCCTGTTTGCGTCAGGGCGCTTGATTCGAAAGAGAATGACAACGCAGGCCGCAAGCGTAAAGAATATCCAGTCTGTGAACGTCACGTAGGTGATCACCTGCTCGAAGGTTCTCCACGCGAAGATCAGGATGATCGCCCAGATGGTCTGGAAGACAACTGAAACGACGGGCGTGCGGTAGCGCGGGTGTACCTGCGCAAACGGTTTGAAGAAGAGCCCATCTTCAGCCATCGCAAAATAAATGCGAGGCGCGGAGAGTGTGTAGATCAGGATCGTCCCCAGCGTCGAGATAGCAATCAGAACTGCGATCAGGCGTGCACCGAACGGAAGTACCGTCGATACGGCGTCGGCGCCTACGCTTGATGAGACCGCCATGTCGGCGACCGGCATGAGGCGCAAAAAAGCGATGTTGATTGCGACGTACATCGCGGTCACAATCAGGGCACCAAGTACCATGGCTCGGGGCACTGTGCGCTGCGCATCCTTCGCTTCGCCGGAAAGGTACGAGGCGTGGTGCCATCCTCCGTATGAAAAGAAGACCCCTACGAGGGCCAAGCCGAAACCACTGATTGTGATACTCCCCCCCGGCCCTGCGCCGGGCCCCCAATTCACCGACCCAGATCCCAGCGCAACTCCCACAGCGACGATCGCCAGAATCCCGGCCAGCTTCAACAACGTGAACGTGTTGCCGAACTTCTCTACGAGTCCGACCCGAAAAACATTGACAATCGTTGCGGTGACGAGTGCACCTACGGCCACAGCGACCTGACCGCCGGCACCGATCGGAAACAGGAAAGCTATGTAGTATGCAAAGGCGAGCGACAGTGCCGCGAGCGACCCCGAGTTGATGACACTAAAGTAGGCCCAACCGTACCAGAAGCCGGCCAGCTCGCCGTAGGCTTCCTTCAGATAAACGTACACGCCGCCGGCTTTCGGAAACATCGCACCCAGTTCGGCGAACGTCAGGGCGCCTGTCAAAGCGATCAGCCCACCGAGCGTCCAAATCCCGAGAATCCACGACGGGTGAGGCAGGTGCGACGCAACCTGCGAAGGCGTGAGGAAGATTCCAGAGCCTATGCACGAGCCTACCGCAATCATCGTGAGCCCAAACAGCGACAGCTCGCGGCGCAGACCCGGCCGCGACTCAGAGGACTCGTTTGGTGGAGTAGGTGTCATCGCATCCCGTGTCTATCGTGCAGGTTGTAGCGCTACGCGTCCCGGTCACCGTTCAGCCAGTCTGTGAGCGCCCGCGCATGATACACCAAAATCCGTGTTATAGACACGTTATGAATAATTGACCGTTGTCATGGATCTTGGGCCATGGCTGCGCGTGAGGGCACCGATAGCTGTGTAGATCCGGTATCCGTCACCCGTTGTCCGTATAACCCTGTTTCCGGACTCTTCGGCAAACATCGCAATAACCGTCGCAGCCAGTGAGC
>JAUIJQ010000553.1 GCA_030431165.1 Rhodothermia bacterium
AGATTGATCTTCGCGTCAACGGCGAGGACATCTCCCTGCTCGGTAACAACCAGCGGGTTGATTTCGGCGAGCGAACAATCTGTTTCGCGGTAGGCACGATACAGGAGCTGAACAAATCGAGCGGTCTGCTTGAACGCGGCTCCCTCAAGCCCAAGGGCGAAAGCAATTTTGCGAGCCTGGAACGGGCGAAGCCCAACAGCCGGATCAATCCATTCCTTGACGATCTTCTCGGGCGTCTCCTCGGCGACTGTTTCGATCTCGACACCACCCTCGGTTGATGCCATAATCACGTCTTGGCTTGTCTGCCGGTCGAGCGTTACGCCGATATAGAATTCGCTCTTGATGTCAACGGCGTCAGCGATGAGCACCTTGCGTACAAGCTGCCCCTCCGGCCCCGTCTGATGCGTCTTGAGCATCATCCCAAGAATGTTGCCTGCTTTTTCCTTCACTTCGTCGACGCCTCGGGCCAGCTTCACGCCGCCGCCTTTGCCGCGACCACCGGCATGAATCTGCGCCTTCACGACAAACAGATTGGTGCCACTGTCGTTTTTGAGCTTCTCCGCCGCCGCCACGGCCTGGTCAACAGTTTCAGCAACGATGCCCGGTTGCACCGAAACGCCATACTTGGCGAGAATGTCTTTGGCCTGATACTCGTGTAGTTTCATACTGAGGCAGTGAACCGCTAATTTTTGACGCTACGACGCGCGAACGCGTCGAAAACACGCCCAAAGGTACGGTTCAGGCCCGACAACAACCGCCAACTGCCCGTACCGCCACGAAGACCCCCCCGGTGTTCGGCACGAATTCACCGAACGATGATGACGCGATTCGACCGCCACTTGCTAATCAGGCTCCTGCGATCCTATGTGCTGCTGGTCGTCGCACTGATTGCGTTCTTCATCATCCTGCACTACGTCGAGTATATCGACGATTTCTACGATCGCGGGGCGACGTTTCGTCAGGTGTTTCTCTCGTACTATCCGAACTATATCCCTGAGATCGTCCGCCTGATTTCTCCGCTCGCGCTGTTCATGTCGGTCGTCTACATCGTTGGCCGCATGTCGCAGGGCCTTGAGATTGCCGCGCTTCAGACATCGGGCGTTTCACTGTACCGGCTGCTGCTTGGACCCGCCGTTCTGGGTCTGGCCGTAACCGGGGCGATATTCTGGTTCAACGGGTGGGTCGTTCCGAACACGAACAAGGCGGTGCTGGAGTTCGAACGCCGATACCTGCGCGATGCCCATGGATTTGTCGATGTGACCGACATGCAGACCGGCCCCGGAGGGATGATCTCGATCGGATTCTACGACCGGGAGAACCAGGTTGGGCATCGCACGACGCTTCAGCAGTTCTCGTCGGAGAGTCGACTGGCGTTCCGGATTGACTCGCCGCGCATGGTCTGGATCGACTCGCTGTCTGTCTGGCGCTTCGAAGACCCCGTTACCCGTTCCTTTGATCGGGGACGTGTGGAAACCGTTGTGCGCACAGTCGAGCTCGACACGACGATCAATCTGCTGCCCCGCGATTTTGCCCGAAGCGAGCGCGACGTAGAATCAATGACGATCCCGGAAGCGGCCGCGCACATTTCGGCACTGCGACGGGCAGGTGCGGCAAATATCGGACGGGCCCGCGTTCAGTACCAATCGAAGTTCGCGTATCCCATCTCAAACTTCATCCTGGCCGTCCTCGGAATGACGTTGGCCTCGGTAAGGCGACGCGGTGGCCAGGCGATTCAGATAGGCATCGGACTGATACTCGCTTTTGCCTACCTGACCATGCTGAAGGTTCTTGAACCCTTTGGCTTTTCGGGTTCGATTCCTTCGTTTGCCGCCGCGTGGGCCGCGCACGTCTTGTTCGGAGTGGGTACCCTTTTGTACCTCATCCGCGTCAGAAAATAACGAGGCTGCTAGGCCTCCCCGCTTGGCCCACCAAACTGAATCGGCTGGCCCGGCGGCGTGCGCTCAATGATCTCGCCGTGGGTCCGCTCGTACCGCTCAATGTTGTCCATCAGGGCACCGGCGAGTCGACGCGCATGCTGCGGCGTGATGATGATCCGACTCTTTACGCGCGCCTTGGGGACGCCCGGCATAACCCGGATGAAGTCCAGAATGAACTCCTCCGGTGAATGCGCAATCATCACGAGGTTCGAGTACACCCCCTCAGCCATGTCTTCCGCAAGCTCGATGTTCAACTGCGATCCCGAAGGATTCTGTTCGTCTGTCGCCACACTCATGATTCTGCGTTGTTTCCGTTTGCCGACGGACGCTCTGCCAGCGCAAGTACGCCGATAACGTCACTCTTTGTAATGATGTCGTAGCCACCTGTTGCCCGCTGCACAAGTACCGCCCCAAGATCTGTCTCCAGGTGGTCTGACAGCTCGACAAGGCCTATCCCCTCTGCAACCACCGGCAAGGGTGTGCCCATCACCGAGCGCACGGTTTCCTCGCGTGCGTCCGGATGCTGGATCAGGTGGTTAAGTATCGCGGTCTCGGTAAGGCTTCCGACTATTTCGGATTCTTCCATAACAGGAAGCTGCGAAATGCCGTGCCCGGTCATGCAAAGTATCGCCTCCTCAAGCGACGCATTGGGCTCAACAAACTGAACCGTGCGCTTTGCTTTTCGCTGCTCGACAACCGCCCCGGCGGT
>JAUIJQ010000554.1 GCA_030431165.1 Rhodothermia bacterium
CACATTCGCTGACCTTCGAGCATCCGCACTCGAAGGAATCCATGACGCTCGAAGCGACGTTGGCCAAAGATATTCGTGCCGCCGTTACACAGCTTGGAAAATGGGCAAGCGTGTAAACGAGAGCCCGGAGTATCGGATGACCGCAGGGCGCCGAACGATGACCTCGACAAGTGTCAGAATTGCTGATCTGCTTTTGTCGGTTGTCTTGCTCGTCTTCCTGTGCATACCACTCCTCGCCATCGCGACCACCATTCTACTTTCGATGGGTCGACCGATACTGTTTTCGCAACAGCGCATCGGTCGCGATGAACGCTTCTTTACGCTCTACAAGTTTCGCTCGATGCGTGTGTCCGACGCCGGAACGTTGTCCGCTGAAGACGACCAAGCGCGGTTGACTCACCTGGGAAGCTGGCTCAGACGCACGAGCCTTGACGAGCTTCCTCAGTTGCTCAACGTACTGAAAGGTGAAATGAGTCTGGTGGGACCGCGGCCGCTGTTGCCGCAATACCTGCCCTACTTCACTCAGCGCGAGCGTACTCGCTTTGCTGTTCGCCCGGGGATCACCGGTATCGCCCAAATCGCTACGCGATCCGAGCCTTCGGCGAACCCCGGACTTGATTGGGACCAAAAACTTGAACTGGATGCACAGTACGTCGAACAGTATTCAGTATCACAGTATCTGCGCACCCTCGGAAGAACAGTCCTTGTTCTCTTCACGACGAGGCAGGACGCGCTGCAATGGGACCGCGAAGCACCACTAGACGAAGTACGCGATGCGCAGCTCTGACCAAACCGAAAGGACCAGTTTCTGGATCAAGTTCTTCGACCGTCTTCGCGAAGCTGAGACTGAGAGCGCCCAGCTTGGCTTCTCGAACGAAAACGTGATGATCCAGAACACGGCCTTCATCGTGGAGTGTGCGGGTCGGGTTTCTGGAAGGCGTGTCCTGGATTGCGGATGCGGATCGGGGCGGCTGGCCAGAGTCATGATGGCGCTTGGCGGGACGGTCACCGCATTTGATCCGGTTGGGGCAAGAATCGACGACCTTGCCAGGCGTTACCCCGACGTAACCTGGGCAGAGTCCACGATAGACCGGTGGGTCAAGGCCCATCGGAGCGGCGACGATGCACCCTACGACATCGTGATCGCGAGTGAGGTCCTGCAGCACGTAGGTGTTGAGGTTCTGCCAGAACTGTTCAGCCTCGTGTCTGACGGCGGAAGACTGGTTGCAACGGTTCCGAATGCCGACTGCCCGATTGTCTCATCCGCGGCAACCCGATTCGACGGGCACTTCACTCCTGTGCCACTTTCCGGCCTTCGATCGCGCCTGCGGGCGCTTGTCCCGGATGCCGAGGCTTTCTGGCGCGGACTCCGGCTACAGGACGACCAGCGCGTCGGCCCGTACATGGCCACGTCGTGGAATCAGGAGTTCGACACCGCCGCCAGCAGCCGTAGCAATCGGGTTCAACTTGTGCTGTATCGACAGGTGGACACAAACTGACATGCTCGCCAGCGAAGACTCACGACTACACCCGTTGATGACGACCCATCGCAAACCGGGCGAGGTTGTCTGGATTGGCGTGCGTCCCGGCCCCCGGCAGGCGATGCTACCGGTATCCAAGGTTGAAGCGCGGCAGAACGTCGGGCTCGCAGGCGATCATCACACTAATCGGGGCGGTCGGCGCCAGGTCACGCTGATCCAGCGCGAGCATCTCGACGCCGTTGCCAGCATCCTGGGCCTTGACGCAGTCGCCCCCGAACTTGCACGCAGAAATATCGTCGTCGAAGGCATCAACCTGGCGGCGCTAAAGGACAGGCGCTTCCGTATCGGATCAGCGATCCTCGAGTATTCAGGGCTGTGCCACCCCTGCTCGAGGATGGAAGAGAATCTTGGATCCGGCGGCTACAATGCGATGCGTACGCACGGCGGCATTCTCGCCCGCGTGATACAAAGTGGGCTGATCAGGGTCGGCGACGACGTGTCGCCGATCTCGATCCGCGAGCAATACGGTCTGGCCGAAGGTCAATAACTCGGCGTACGATGGCCGGCAGTTTGGCTCAACGGCCGGCTAGTTCTCACCCCGCGCGGCATCGAGAGCCTGCTCAATTCGCTGGCGAGCGCGCGGATTTGTCGCGTAATCCAACGCGTGCTCAAGTGCCTCTATGCCCGCATCGCGCTCACCACTCGCGACAAGCGCATTGCCCAGCAGCATATACGAGTTTCCCGACTCAGGGAAGAACTCCGTATGCAGACGAAAGAGCTCCGCAGCCGCCGCGTGATCATCCGCAGATTCAATCTGCTGTCCTGCCCCCAGCAATGTTCCTTCGCTGAAGTCATACGCTGCCGTGCCGTAGTAGGCTTCGCGCAACTCGCGGTACTGCGCAACGGCCGCGGCAATTCCATCCCGGGCGTGAGTCTCGACAAGAAGCTGATCGAGTTCGACCGGTACGCGAATACCTCGATGGCACGTGATGCATGTGACGCGACGCACGTCGTCCTTTTCAAGACTCGCGAGGTGCGAGCCGTTGATCTCATTCACCATCCGCATCATCACGCGCGCAACGTTCTTCTCCGGCACGTCGTCAGAGGCAAAATCGTACGTACTCAACGACTGCCCAGGCTCGCCGACGGGACAATAATTACA
>JAUIJQ010000555.1 GCA_030431165.1 Rhodothermia bacterium
CACAAGGACACCGCCGCTGAAGCGACGCTGCCAGTCTCCGGCCGCGTCGGCTGTCCATACGCCACTTCGGGCGACGTTCAGCATGATGCCGTCCTGAAGACGGAACACGGGCTCATCACCCACCATCAGCGCGTGAAACGCTCGGGCGTCGGTCACATCGGTGAACCCGGGCCAGCGAAGGCGGACAAATGCAGAATCGTTTTCCGCAAATACCTGATAGCCACGTGGATCAACGCGGAACGGCACAACGCGTTCGTCTACGACCGAGCGAGTCCAGCGCCCCGATGCGATCGACCCGAGCGTGACGGTAGCAATTGCGACGCGTGCACCGTCTGGTCTCCATGAAGTGCTGGGTTCAACGCGCGCGGTGCTGATAGGAATTATTCCCCAGGCCTCGTCGTCGGTTCGTCCGGCGAGGAAGAAAGGAGTTCCGGCGATTGCGAGCCCGGACAGACGCGGCATGGCGGGACTCGCAATCGAGACATCGAGAAAGAACGGAAGCGCTGATCGACCGTGGACAAGGCGGTAGTGAAAGTATGTGACGTCATTCCGCCTGAACGCCCAGGCAGCGCTGCGATCAAAACCGGCCAGGTAGAACGAGTTCTGCAAACTCGCTCGGACGTCCATGAAGGTTCGATATTCTTCGCCGGTAACCGATTCGTCATCCACATCCATTGTGAGCCAGGCAAACAGGCGTTCGATGGCCAGCGTGTGCCATGGCTCCCATGGCTGAATGTCGGCTCGTAAAACGACGACGGGGTCCAGGCGCGCAACGCGGTCTTGCTGCAGCGCAGCGTTCATTCCGTGTGCAAACGCCTGCAGTCGGGACTGCGCCTCAGCGTCAAGGTCGGCGTACGCTGACTGTGCCGTGCGGGCGAGTCGCAGCGTGGCAACGTGTCCGTCAACGACGACACCTTCGTCGCCAAACCAGGTCGAGAGGCGGGCCAGTGCTGCCTGTCGGAGGATAAGCGATGCCCACGGGCGCTCTGATCCCTGGGCAAATCCGAGTGCCCGATACACGTCAAGTGTTCCGGATGCTTCGATCGATACAACGCCATCCTCAAAGACGCGCACTGCCGCGTCGGCCTCCATGTCGGGCAGTGTGATTCGGGCAACTGGCGCCGGAGACAGCTCGTACGCGAAGAACCACAACCCGAGAATGGTGGTGACGATCGTCGCCAGGGCCGCTGCAAAGAAGGAGAGGGGGCGCATTGGGCTGTTCGGGTTGTTGCGCAGGATTAAGCTGGGAGAGCGAAATCCGACACTACAAAAGGTACAAAGCATGCAACACCAGCGCGACGCTTCCGAATGATAGTGGGGCCTCGGGAACGACGTTTGCGGTACGGTTGAGGAAACCTACCGCCTCTCGATGGGTCTCAAAAAGGATGGGTCTCAAAAAGTCTGAAAGAGCATGTCGGTGGTATCCGACTCACACGAAGGGGTTCGAACGGAGATGAATATGCGGAACAAGACCTTTGCCCTGTTGTCGGTGGCCATTCTCATGGTCGGCATTCTGCTGGGCATGAAGCTCACGCCGTTCCTCGATGACGAGGCGGTCATTTCTCTGCGCAAGCTTGAGGATGCCTATATCGTCATCATGAGCAAGTATGTGGACGACGTGGATGCCTCAGATCTGGCAGAGAGTGCAATCCGCGGCATGCTTCAGGACCTCGACCCGCACTCGGTCTATATCGATGCCGAGCGCATGAAGCAGGTCAATGAGGAGTTCGACGCAGGCTACGAGGGTATCGGAATCTCGTACGAGTTTGTGCCCGGTGAGGAGGGCCGCGACACGCTGTCTGTACTGAACCCGCTTCCGGGCGGGCCCAGCGAAGAAGCCGGCCTGTTCACCGGCGATCGTATCGTATTGATCGACGGCAACAGTGCCATTGGTTTTGATTCTGACCAGGTCAAGGCCGCGCTGAAAGGACCGCGCGGTACAACGGTTGACGTCACCGTCCGTCGCCCGGGTGTCACAGAGGATCTGCACTTCACGATCAAGCGAGACAAGATTCCGCTGAATACCGTTGATGCGGCCTACATGCTCGATGGCGAGACCGGTCTGATCAAGGTTAATCGTTTCGCCAGGACAACGTATTCAGAATTCCGACAGGCACTCGTCGCGTTGCAGGGGCAAGGGATGTCCCGCCTGATTCTCGACCTTCGCGGCAATCAGGGTGGCTACATGGATATGGCCGTTCGCATGGCGGATGAGTTTCTCCCGGCCGGCAAGTCAATTGTTTCAGCGCGTGGTCGACTGCCAGATACAAATGAGTCGTACAGCGCGCGGGCAGGCGGACTGTTTGAGACCCAGCCAGTGATCGTGCTGGTCGACAACGGCTCAGCGAGCGCGAGTGAGATTGTGGCGGGTGCGCTGCAGGATCACGATCGCGCACTCATCGTCGGGACGCGTACGTTTGGAAAAGGGCTGGTCCAGAAGCAGTACGCCCTGAACGACGGCAGCGCATTGCGTGTAACGATCTCCCGCTACTACACGCCGTCTGGACGGCTCATCCAGACCGGCTACGACTCGGGCGACCGCGAATCGTACTACATGAACAAATACGAGCAGATCGAGCACGACCGTGCCGTTTCGCTTCGCGAGATTGTTGACGCGGCGCCGGATTCGCTCAAGT
>JAUIJQ010000022.1 GCA_030431165.1 Rhodothermia bacterium
GCGGCTGGAGAACCCGGCCGGGGCCGAGGAGTTCTTGTTCGGCGACGACCACGAGCACGACCCGCGCGTCTACGCGCTCTACGCGGCGGCTTGCGCCGGCACGACCCGCGGCGACGCGCTGGTCGAGGCGCTGGAGCGCCGGAACGTGCGCAGCTCGGCCGCGCGCTACATCGCGGGCCTGGCGGGCGAGCTGCCGGAGCAGGACCCGGTCGCCTGGATCTTCATCCGCCGACTCCCGCCCCGGCACGACGCGGCCGAGCGCCCGACCCGCCAGCGGGACAGGTTGCTGCGCAGCAAGCCGAAGGCCGCGGCGGGTCCGCCCGAGCCGCACGACCCGCGCGTGCTGTTCATCGACGACTACGGCCAGGCGGCGGCGGTGCTCTGCGCGCTGGGTCGGATCGACCCAGACGATCTGCGCGCGGTCGTGAGCGCCGTCCGGCGCGCGGGCGGCGACGCCGACCCGCTCGCGGTGGTGGAGGAGCTCGGGGCGCGGATCCCGAGCGACGGCAGCGCGCGCGCCCGCGAGGCGCTCAAGGAGGACGAGCATGCGAACTAGCCTGTGGATTGCGGGGGCCCTCTCGGGAGCGCTCCTGACGGCGACGGGCTGCGTCTCTCAGCAAGAGGTCTACCGCGGCATTCGGGACGACCTGCGCTTCACCGGCCGCATCATGGGCTTCTCCCTCGACGCGCGGGTCGACTCGATCCGCAGCCGCATGGCCCTGCTCCGGGCGTTCAAGGGCGACAAGCGCCTCCCGCTCCTGGAGAAGGAGCTCGGCACCATGGCCGAGCTGGAGCAGCGCCTGGCCAAGGTCAACGCCGAGAAGCGGAGCCTGATGGAGGAGCACCAGCGGCTCCAGCGGCGCTACCAGCCCGAGGAGGGCGGCAGCAACTAGGCCGAGGCCTGGCTAGACTGTCGGTTGAAGGAGTCCCCATGTTCGAGGCCTACGTGTGGCGATCGCCCCGAGTGCACACCGCCGCTGCGACCGCGTCCTTGGCCGCCAAGCGGGGAGAGAGCCGGCGGCTGACCTTCAGCGAGTCGGCCAGCGCCGAGTCGGACGCCCTGATGGACCTCAGCAGCACGGGGCTCAAGATGCTGACCCAGGGCTGGGCGCCCGAGGTCGACGCGGTCCTCGACCTCGAGCTCCGGCACCCGGCCCTGCGCGGCTCGATCCAGGTCCAGGGACGGGTCAAGTGGGTCAACGCGAACGACGACGAGACCTTCAAGGTCGGGCTGCACTTCGAGGAGATGCGCGACACGACCAAGGTCGCCCTGATCCAGCTGATCGTGCTCGAGCTGGGCAGCACGATCTACGCCCCCAGCGGCCAGGTCGGGTTCATCGCCAAGAACCGCGACGTGGCCGGGAGCGAGGAGCGCTTCTACACCGTCTACACACCGCGCCGCGAGAAGCTCGGGACCGTGCACCAGACCGGCGCCGGCTACGCCCTCGAGCGGACCGACCACGAGGGCCGGCTCGACTTCGTGACCTTGCTCGACGCGCTCGAGTTCCTGTTCCCCGAGGCGGTCCCGATCCGCGTCCACCCGGACGTGCGCGCGTCGTGAGGATCATGGCGCAGCCCTGAGCTTGCCCCGCACGGGTCGCCGTGCCAGAACACAGACACGGGAACGCCCCGGAGAGGGAACATGGCGGACAAGATCATCGCGGCGGTCAAGGTACCGATCACGGAAGCGGACAAGCAGCTGATCGCCAACGTGCTCGAGAGCTCGCCGTTTCCTCAAGACACGCTCCTCAAGCTCGCGATGCGGATCGGCCTGAAGAACATTCAGGACGACCCCACGGTCCTGATGCCGTACTTGGCCAAGAAGGAACCGCCGGGGTAGGTAAGTGCGGGCGGGCGCGGGAAGTCGGGCGCAGGGCTAGCGAGCGCGGGAAGGTCGAGGGGCACACCTGGAGCGACCTGCTCGCCGATCCGGAGCACCCGGCCTGGAGCGCGTCGGGTCGCTGGTCGGACGACCCGCTCCTGCGGAACCTGGAGATCCTGCTCGAGGTATCCTACGTCGAGACCGCCGAGCGAAACCGTTCCGGCATCGACGTCCTGCGACCCTGCAATTACGCGGAGGAGCGTCGTCTTGCCGGCGCCGTTCGGGCCCACGAGTCCGATGCGTCTGCCAATACCGATCGCCCAGTTCAATCCGTCGAAGATCGTCTGGCCGCCAAACGCAAGTTCTATATTCTGGAGCTGGATCAAGGAGCCGGGTCAGTAAGCGTTCTCGTTGACGAAGCCGCGCCGGAGCGTCAGCATGATAATCTTGAGGTCTAGTGCGAGCGACCAGTTCTGGATGTAGAAGAGGTCGTACTCAATCCGTTTTTCGAGGGAGGTATTGCCGCGCCAACCGTTGACCTGGGCCCAACCGGTTATGCCTGCGCGCGTCTTGTGGCGCAGCATGTAGCGGGGCACCTTCTCCCTGAACTCGTGGATGAACACTGGTCGCTCGGGGCGGGGGCCGACCACCGACATGTCGCCGCGAAGAACGTTCAGGAACTGCGGAAGTTCGTCGAGCGACGTTTTGCGGAGGAATCCGCCTACCGGCGTGGCCCTGTTTGACTCTGCGGTTGCCCACACCGGGCCGGTCGCCGCCTCCGCGTTGGTCGGCATCGTACGGAACTTCAGCATGTTGAATGTCCGTCCGTTGAGTCCCATCCGCTCCTGCTTGTACAGGACCGGTCCTCGCGAGCTGAATTTTACGGCCAGCGCAATCAGCAGGAGCAGCGGCGACAACACGATGAGGACCGCGAGCGAAAAGACGATGTCGAATACGCGTTTTACGATCTGGCCGAACTCCGCGGGTGACTCATCGATGACGTGGATAACGGGTAGGTCGCCAAGATGGGTTACCCGGCTGTTGAGCAGCTCGAACTGAAACAGGTCGGGCACCATGTAGACATGCACCAGGCGTGTTGACAGACGATCCACCGCTGACCGGATCGTCTGGGCCGCCTGAAGGGGAAGGGCCACGTAGACATGGTCGATAGGCACACCACGGGAGTCAAAGTCATCGATTATCGGCAGCAGGTCGTCATTTGTGCCGAGGATGTCCAACCCGGTCTGCACGTCGTCGATATAGCCTACAACCTCGAACTCGACCCAGGGGTAGTCACCCAGGGCGGCGCCGAGTTTTCGGCCAACCTTGCCGGCGCCAAAGATCAGCACGCGTTTGGTGTTCGTGTGGTGACGTCGCCGCCGTGCAACAAGGAAAATGGCGAGTCGAAGAACGATCATCCCAACGGACGTAAACGTGCCGAAAAGGATGAACATGAGCCGGGAAAAGGAGAAGGCTCGGTAAAAGAACAGCGCGGCCATCGTAAGCAGTATCCCGACGGTGACCGCCCTGCCGACGGCCAACGCCATGGCGGTCAGGCTCTGCGCACGCGATGCCGCGTACAGGCCCGACGATTGGAACGCCAGCACCCAGACGAGGAGAACCCACGGCAGGAGGATGAGATACTCGGCCAGTGGAACCCACTCGGGCGGTACCAGGACTTCGAACCGGATCCAGTATGCCAGCAGCCAGCACGCGACCACGAGCGTGAGGTCGGCCAGCAATAGCAGGCGTTGGAAGAATCGGCTCTTTTCCTGAAGCATTGGATACGATGAGCGACCGTGCCGGGTCAGCCTTTCACTGGATTACAACCCGCAGCGAGATGTCAAGTGCCCGAACGGAGTGAGTCAGCGCGCCACTCGATATAAAATCGACGCCGGTACGGGCAATCGCTGATACGGTTGCTTCGGTTACGTTTCCGGATGCTTCCGTCCGGGTGCGTCCGTTGACCAGGGCGACCGCTTCTGCCAGCAACGATGTGTCGATCTCGTCAACTGATACCCGAACCATGTTGTCGAGCAGGATGCGGTCAACCCCATCAAATCGAAGTGCCTGCTTCACCTCATCCAGACTGCGCGTTTCGACTTCGATCTGGAGCTGTGGGTTGTGTTGAGCCCGATATCGAATTGCGTTGCTGATCGCGTGGTCCATACCGCCGCTTGCGTCGATATGATTGTCTTTGATGAGAATCATGTCGTAGAGGCCGACTCGGTGGTTATGCCCGCCGCCGAGCAACACGGCCCACTTGTCGAGGAGACGCAGGCCGGGCACCGTCTTGCGCGTGTCGAGAATCCGGCATCCTGTCGAGCCGGTGGCGGCTACCATTCGTGCCGTAGCTGAGGCAATGCCGCTCATGCGTTGCATGACGTTGAGTGCGAGCCGCTCAGCGACCATGATGGCAGCGGCATTGCCCGTAACGGTGCCGGCGATGGCACCTACAGAAACGTTGCTGCCATCCGCTGTTGACCACGTAACGTCGAGCGAAGGGTCAACGTGTCGAAAGACCCGCGTCGCCACCTCGACACCTGCGATGACGCCCGTCTCCTTGACAACAAACTGTGCGGATGCCGAGCAGCCATCGGGAATTGTGGCCAGGGTTGTGACGTCACCGGTGCCCACGTCTTCGGCAAGCCACGCGCCAATCAGTTCGTCCAACGTGGTGGAGTCAAGGTATTCGGGCAAACGCATCAGCGAGAACGCGGGTTACGGATTCGGGTGCCCGGCGTGGTCGGCCACTCTTGGCGTCAACAAAACAAAGCGTGACGTCTGCGCGGGCTGACAGGCGGGGAGCAACCGGCTCGGTCTTGCGCGCATCTTCCACAACAGAGACCTCGCAGTCGAACGCGATCTTGACTGAGGGCATCTTCTCCACGCGTGTCGTGACCTCCAGCAGATCATCATAGTGAGCGGGGCTCAGGTACCGAATCGAAATGTCCACGACGGGCATGATGATCCCGCTTTCCTCGAGTTGTCGGTACGGCAATCCGGCGTTTCGCAGGGCTTCTGTGCGCGCGTACTCGAGATAGTCGAGGTAGTGGCCGTGGTAGACGACGCCCATCGGGTCACACTCTCTGTAGCGAACGCGATGGCGGTAGGTGTACGAGAACATGCGCCGCTATGCGGGATGCGCGTGATGGGCCTGTCCGTTTGTGACAGACTGGGTTGCGCCCATGGCACCGAACTTTTCGAGGCGGTGCTCAACAAGTTCCTCCGGCGTGAGCTGGTCGAGCGTATCCAGTGCACGCGCGAGGGCGCTGCCAACAGATAGAAACGTCTTCTCGGTGTCGCGGTGGGCTCCGCCAACAGGTTCGGGAATAATCTCGTCGATGACCTTGAGCGGAATCAGGTCGGGAGCCGTTAGTCGAAGCGCACGTGCTGCGTCTTCTTTGTGGTCCCAGGAGCGCCAGAGAATTGAGGAGCAGCTCTCCGGTGAGATGACGGAGTACCACGCGTTCTGAAGCATCATGATGCGGTCGCCAACACCGATCCCGAGTGCACCGCCCGAGGCGCCTTCGCCGATTACGATGACAACGACGGGCACCTTAAGGCGTGCCATCTCAAGCAGATTGCGGGCAATGGCCTCTGCCTGGCCTCGCTCTTCCGCTTCCAATCCTGGAAACGCGCCGGGCGTATCCAGCAGGGTCACCACGGGCTTGCCGAATTTCTCGGCCAGCTTCATAAGCCTGAGGGCCTTACGGTATCCCTCGGGATTCGGCATACCGAATCGCCGGCGACGACGGCTCATGGTATCCCGGCCCTTCTGATGCCCGAGCATCATGATCGTGCGGTCCCGGTAACCAAAGTCGCTGCCCGTGAACGTTCCAAAGCCGCCGACAATCGCCGGGTCATCTTTGAAAGAATGGTCGCCGTACAACTCCAGGAAGTTGTCCGTCAGCGCGCCGATGTAGTCGGTCGTGTACGGTCGAAGTGGATGCCGCGCGATCTGGACCCGCTGCCAGCGCGTGAGGTTCTCATAGATCGACTGCCTGAGGTCATCAACGCGTGCTTCAAGGTCGGATATCTGATCCGACAGGTCGATCTCCGTCGTGTCGGCATCAACCGTGCGCATGCGCGCGAGGCGCTCCTCGAGTTCAACGAGGGGGCGCTCAAAGTCCAGCAGATACTGTTGCTGCTTATTCTGTTTTTTTGCCATGTCCTACCGCGCAAGTCGACTTCGGTCAAAGATAAGCACCGGGTGGTATCCCGGTTGCGTGAGCCGCGAACGAGCCCTGTTTCCGGGTGCGAGGGCCAATTGCGTGGCTAATTCAGTGCTAATGCGTGGCTAGTGCGTGATTGTGGCCGCAGATCGGGCTCGATTTGACCTGAGTAATGTTCTCTTCACAATCGCCCAGTCGGTTGATGCCGACTGGTGCATGGCGTAATACGCGTACGCCGCGTCTGCCTCCTCGTGCGTCGAGTCAGGGGCTGACGTATCGATCACGCCGATAAGTCCGGGGCGCAATCCCCAGGAGGCCGGCGGCCGATACGCCATGTTCTCGGGGTAACCAACCACCGCACGTCTGCCGGCAAGCACGTTTGGGAGCCGCTTGATTATCGAAGCGGCAACGGCAAGGCGCTCACTGTTCGACAGTGCCGCGGCCGGCAGAACGACTGGAGACAGCACGATCCCGAACAGGGCGAAGAGGATATCGAACGCGCGATGACTCCAGAGGCTGCGACGAACACCTATGGCTACATCTGCGTCGACGAAGTCGCCGAGCGAAAGCTGGTCTATCGATGCCTTGCCGATCACGTACGATTCGCGCACGTCCAGTACACGGTACGTCACCGGGAGCGGCGCCAACTCCTGCATCCATCCGAAAATGTCGCGCCGGGTATTTGAGCCCGTTGCGAAGATGACGGATTCTGTCCCGGTCAGGCGCGCGATGTCGCGGAGCTGCCGGGTGGCCCCCAGGTGCGCCGGGCCGTTGTTGCGTTTCGATGTTGGGGGGGGCGACGCAGGATAATCCGAAACAAATCCGATCAGCTCGAAGGGCGGTGACGGGTGGGCGCGGAGCTGCGCCGCTACGCGCGATGCCTCGCTTGCCGTCCCGACCATGATCGCCGCCGGCGTCTCGTCGGGATTTCCGTGCCGCAGCAGACGCCAGAGCATCATGACGATGATTGCTACGGGAGCCGACACCAGCACAACGGCCCTTGAGTAGGCGATCTGCTTGAAGAAGAACGAAATCGCAGACACCGACAGCAGTCCGGCGAGGACACCGTGCGGGACAAAGCGTCGCCGGCGCGGTCCACGACTGTATCCGCCAAGGAGCGCAATGGTCAACACCGTGGCGACCGCATAAGCCGGCGCGATCGTGTACAGTATCTGGCTGGGTATTTCGCCGCTGAAGCGTACGAGCGTGACAACTGCCACAACCCCGAACACCGTGGCGAGGTCAACGAGCGCCGGTGCCAGCCGGATAACAAGACGTCGCACTGCTGAGATGCCGCCGCGAACGAAGATGCCGGCGCGAATCGCGATCCGGAAAAGCACCGAGTACTGTCCGTGGAAATGTTTTTCTGTGAAGCGCAGCATCGCGCCGTAGAACAGACGGACGTACCGCAGGTCACCTTTTTTTGTGCTTTCCCCTTTGTAGTGGATTATCTGCGTCGCAGGCGTGTAGTACAGCTTCCAGCCTGCCTGCTGGATGCGATAACAGAGGTCGAGGTCCTCGCCGTACATGAAGAACTGCTCATCAAAGAGCAGGTCGGGCCGGATGGCCGAACCCCTCAGCATCATACACGAACCGCTGAGGGCATCCACTTCGGTGACCTCATCGATCGGTTTGTACGTCATGTTGTATCGACCAAAGCGTTCGGACTTCGGAAACAGCCGCGACAACCCGAGAATGCGTGAGATCGCAACGGCAGGCGTCGGGAATGATCGCCTGCTTTCAGGTGCAAACGAGCCGTCAGGATTCAGGATTTTGCACCCGACAGCACCCGCATCCGGATGCTCCTCGAAGAAGTTTATCATCGTGCGGAACGTGTCTTCCTGCACGATGGTGTCGGGATTGAGGAGCAGGATGTACTGGCCGCGCGCTATTCTGATCGCCTGGTTGTTCGCTCGCGAGAATCCGACATTTTCTTTGTTTTCGATCAGGGTTACGGATGGAAATCGGTCGCGGACCATGGCCGTTGATCCGTCGGCCGAGTCGTTGTCGACGACGATAACTTCGACTTCCATGCCCGCAGAGGCGACTTGTACGGAGTCGAGTGCCGTTTCCAGGAAGTCGCGCACGTTGTAGTTCACGACCACCACGGTCAGGTCGCACTCCGCGTATGCGCGCGGCGTGTTGGTGGTGGTTGAGTCGTGTGCGGCAGTATTCAAGAGCAACGGGTTGACGAATGGCGTATTCTGCGCCTCGCCTCAAGCGATGTGCTTATTGGGAAATGCGTGGTCCGAAATGCGCTCACGCGAATACGATCGACCTCAGGTGCGAACCGAAGTTAAACATACCATTCGCCTGGCTCTGCCGATCGTCGTAACCCAACTCGCCGGGATATCGATGGGTTTCATCGATACAATCATGGTCAGTCGTGGGCTGGGGCCTGATCCCCTCGCTGCGGTGGCCCTGGGCAATGCGGTGTTCTTTGCGTGTATGGTGTTCGGGATGGGCGTCATGAATGCGGTCAGCCCGATGGTGTCGCAGGCGTTCGGGGCCGATGATCACTCCCAGGTGGGACGGGCTTTTCGGCAGGGGCTCTGGCTGGCGCTCGTTATCGGGGTCCCGATTTTCTTTGGCATTCGCCTCATGCCGGGTGCGCTCGTCGCAATGGGCCAGGACGTTGCCACAGTGGAAATGACGCGTGGATACGTAAATGCGATTACCTGGGGCGTCTTTCCATTCCTCTGGTTTATCGCCACGCGCTGCTTCGTGGAAGGGGTATCAAGGCCGCGGCCGGCCACGATCATTGCACTCGCGGGCGTTGGCCTGAACGTCGTCGCCAACTACGTGCTGATGTTCGGAAAGCTTGGGTTTCCTGAACTCGGCATTACGGGCACCGGTGTTGCCAGCGCCGTGGTCTTTTGGTTCAATTTCCTCGTTTTGCTGCTGTTCTGTCAGACTGACGGAACGCTGCGGCGGCTCGCCGACCTCGTCCATATCCGGAAGCCGGACATGCGCTATCTCTGGAAGCTGGCGCGGCTTGGTGCGCCGATTGGGGTTTCCCAGGGTGTCGAGGCGGGACTCTTCATGCTCACCGCGCTGATCATGGGGTTGATCTCAACGACTGCGCTCGCCGCCCACCAAATGGCGATTCAGTTTGCCGCGTTTACGTTTATGGTCCCGCTCGGGGTCGGTATGGCGGCGTCGGTACGTGTCGGACAAGCTGCGGGTCGCGGCGACGGCTCGGGCGCGCGACGTGCGGGCCATGCCGGCGTCCTTCTTGCGGTCGGGTTCATGACGTGTACGGCACTGTTTATCTGGCTATTCCCAAAGACCATAGTGGGAATCTTCCTCGATGTCGACGTTGCCGAAAACGCAGAGGTTGTGGGAATTGCTGTGGCGTTGCTGGGGATCGCCGCTGTATTCCAGATCGTGGACGGGATCCAGGTATCAGCGATGGGTGCGCTTCGGGGACTCAAGGACACGTTCTATCCTATGATTATCAGCGTCGTGTCGTACTGGGTACTTGGGCTGGGCGTCGGATATCTACTTGCGTTTCGCCTTGACCTTGGGCCGGAGGGCTTATGGTGGGGCCTAGTGACCGGACTTGGCAGCGCCGCGTTGATGCTGACTATCCGCTTTGAGCGTGTGTCCCGACGTGAGACCGCGATGGTATCAGCACAGGAAATCTGATTGGGATTCGGCCTTTTTATTCTAAATTCAACCAACCCGCCAAGTCCTACTCGTTGTAAGCACTACCTTTTGGCCGATTTGTCTGGACGCGCCGCCTGGAAGCGGCAGTCGGGCGACGCCGCTCCGCCGCCCAGCTAACAGTCCGGTTCCAGTTCACGTCCTCTTATGCCACAGATTTTTCCGAAGCGAGCGAACGTACTCCCGACCGTATCACTATTCGGTCTAGTGGGAGGCGGTATCGTTTCCGTACTGCTTGTCTGGTACTATTTCTCTCCGGAATACACCGACGTCGGCTACGCGCCGGAGCAGCCCGTACCATACAGTCACGCCTTCCACGTCGGCGAACTCGGCCTGCAATGCCAGTACTGCCACAGCAACGTAGAGGTGTCGGCGCACGCGAACATTCCGCCGACGCAGACCTGCATGAACTGCCACGGTCAGATCAAGACCGACTCGCAGAAGTTGCTGCCCGTCAGGGAAAGCTGGTCGACGGATGAGCCGATCGAGTGGATCAACGTCCACATGTTGCCAGACTATGCGCGCTTTTCGCACGCGGTGCACGTTAATAACGGCGTCGCCTGTGAGACGTGCCACGGTCGGGTCGACCAGATGGAAGTGGTTTCCCAGGTAGAGCCCCTCTCAATGGGGTGGTGCCTGGAGTGCCACCGGCAGCCCGAGCTGTACATCCGGCCAAACGAAGAAGTCACGACCATGGGATATACCCAGCCGGCGGACTTCGTGGAGCGGAACCTCGAGCGGATCGCCGACGACAACATCCAGCCGCCGACGAATTGTTCGGCGTGTCACTACTAGTCCTGCCAGATGCCACTCGCAACTGCCTCGGCACTCGTTGACTGAATATGATGATTGAGTTACCCATTCTCGACGCTGCCGACAGCGAAAAGGAAAGTACTGGGGTCGTGACCGCGACGTCGGGCCGGCGCCTGTGGAGAAGCATGGGGGAGTTGGAGGGCGATGCTGATCTCAGCCGCCTGGCCGCCAAAGAATTTCTCCCGGGTGCATCCGAACCGCCGAGCGGCGCCTCGCGTCGCCAGTTCATGCAGCTCATGGGCGCTTCTGTTGCGCTTGCCGGGCTGACCGGCTGCAGGAAGCCATACGAGAAGATCCTGCCGTACACGCGCAAGCCTGAGGAGGTTATCGAGGGCATTGCCAGGCATTACGCCACGGGAATGCCATTTCGTGGCAGCCTGTCGGGCCTGCTTGTCGAAAGCCACGAGGGTCGGCCGACAAAGGTCGAGGGCAACCCCGATCACCCCGTAAGTCGTGGATCTTCAGGGGTTTTTGAGCAGGCCTCGGTGCTCGATCTGTACGACCCCGATCGTTCGCAAACCGTATTGCACAACGGATCGGTTTCGTCGTGGGCGGACTTCCGTTCCGCGATCGACGCCCTCCCGACGTCAGCCCGCCTCGCCGTTCTTGTCGAGGAAAATGCATCGCCGACGATTGCGGCTCAGCGCGCGCGTATTGCGGCACGCTTCCCGCAGTTGACCTGGGCCGCGTACAGCGGATACGGGGAAAACACAGAGGAGGTCGGATACCAGTCGGTCTTCGGCCAGGGCGTGCGCCCCGTTCATCACTTTTCGCGGGCGCGCGTCGTCGTCAGCCTGGACGGCGACTTCCTTGCCTCAACGGCTCGGAATTTCGTCCACAATACGCGCGAATTTGCGCAAGGGCGGCGCGTTGAGCATGGGGCCGACCCACTTCGTCTTTACGCGTTTGAGCCTTCGTACTCCACGACAGGGGGTATGGCTGATCACCGCTCGCGGGTCAAGCCAAGCCAGGTCGGCGCCGTTGCGGCGAGAATCGCCTCGCGACTGGGTGTTGCGGGCGCGCCAACTGCGTTGCTCGGTGGAGACGATGAGCTGACACGTCGCGTTGATGCGGCGGCTGCCGATCTGCGCGCAGCAGGCGCCGGCGGACTCGTCGTCGCGGGTGACGGGCAGCCTGCTTCGGTGCATGCGCTGTGCGCCGCTATTAATGATGCCATCGGTGCCGTTGGCACAACGGTAGCGCTACTTGACGCATCAGATGCTGACGCAGCCAGCAACCAGGTCGTCAACGCCGTAGTTGACGCCGTAAAGGCGGGCCGAGTTGATGCGCTCGTCATGGTAGGCGTAAACCCGGCGTATGATCTTGCCGGTGACGCGGATTTTGTTGCGGCGTTGGCGAACGTGACAACCACTGTTCATGTCGGGCTGCACGTCGATGAGACGGCTACGCGTTCGTCGTGGCACGTTCCTCAATCACATTACCTCGAAAGCTGGGGCGACGGTCGTGCCTACGACGGGACGCTGTCGGTAGTCCAGCCCCTGATCGCTCCACTCTACGAAGACTGCAAGTCAGCCATCGAGGTGCTTGGCGTGCTTGCCGGCGATGGCGCGATGACCGGCTACGACCAGGTGTTGCGCACGTGGGAGTCAGTGCTGCCGGGCTCGGTAGCTCAGTCCTGGCGTCGTGTGCTCCACGACGGCTTGCTGCCGGGAAGTGGCTACGCCGAGGTCACCCGATCGCGTACCGCAGCGTCGCTGCCGGCGGTGCCCGCAGCCACAGATGACCTGGAGATACAGGTCCGGCTGGATACGCGTGTCCTCGACGGGTCGTTTGCCAACAACGCCTGGCTGCAGGAAACGCCTGAGCTGGTCACAAAAATTGTCTGGGACAGCGTGGCCATGATGAGCCGCGCAACCGCTGAACGACTTGGGGTTACGGTTTCTCTCAAGTCGGGTAAGTACTACGTCGACAACGTTGTGCTGAACGTCGCGGGTCGCACTGTTACCATGCCGGCCTGGGTCGCACCGGGGATCGCCGACGACACCATTATCGTCCCGGCTGGATTTGGTCGTGAGATTCAGTCGACACGGGAGCCCCGAAAGAAGATCATCTTCGACACCGTCGATAAGACAGATATCTACGGTGGCGGTGCGGTTGCGTCGGGCGTCGGCCAGAACGCAAACGTGCTTCGTGCGGGCTTCGGAAACATCGTATCAGGTGTTTCTGCGTCGCGCGAAGCTGCACGGTACCACATCGTAACAACGCAGGATCACGGCGCGCTCGACGCACCGAAACTGCAGGCTGAGATCGAAAGCAGAGAGCCGGTTCGGATGGCGACCCTGGCGGCTTACCGCAGCCACGAGGCGCATTTTGCGCATGACCCGCTTCCCGGTGCTGACGAGCCATGGGCCGACTACCCTGCACTGTGGGAAGACCGGCATCCGACAACCGACGACTTCTACAAGGACAACCCTTACTTCGACTCGCAGTGGGGGATGACCATCGACCTGAACACATGTACCGGGTGCAACGCATGTGCCGTCGCGTGTCAGGCTGAGAACAACGTCCAGGTCGTCGGCAAAGATGAGGTTGGCCGCGGACGCGAAATGAGCTGGATACGCATCGATCGATACTTCGTCACTGAGGGCGAGGATATCGACGACGCAAAGATGGTTGTTCAGCCGTTGCCGTGTCAGCATTGCGAAAATGCCCCGTGTGAATCGGTGTGCCCGGTAGCGGCAACGGTTCATTCGCCTGACGGCACGAACCAGATGATTTACAACCGCTGTATTGGAACGCGGTATTGCGCTAACAACTGTCCGTACAAGGTTCGCCGATTCAACTTCTTCAACTGGACGGCAACGCTGCCGGTTACGGTTCAGATGGCGCAGAATCCTGACGTCACGGTGCGATTCCGTGGTGTGATGGAGAAGTGTTCGTACTGCATTCATCGTGTTCGCGCGACGAACCAGCAGACGAACATCGAGAACCGCGAGATGGCGACAGACGAGGTGCAGACGGCATGCCAGCAGGCTTGTCCGGCGAATGCCATCACGTTTGGCAACCTGAACGACCCGCAGAGTGCCATTACTGCGCAGAAGCAGAGTGATCGACGATACGAGCTGCTTGAAGAGCTCAGCGTCAAGCCGCGTACTTCGTATCTCGGCCGCATCAGCAATCCGAATCCAGCCCTCACCTAGCAAGACCGAACTGTGAGCACAGACACAGGCACGACCAGCCACACGCATCCGGCCCTGCAAGAGGAGCCGCTGGTCGCGGGAAACCTGACCTTCCATGACGTCACCGAACTGGTGTCGCGGCACGCTGAAAAGCGGACGCCGCTGGCGTGGTTCGGTGCGTTTGCGATTGCCAACATCCTCTTGCTCACGCTCCTTACGTGCATCGCGTACCTGTTCTGGAACGGGACGGGCGTCTGGGGCCTGAACAACCCGGTCGGATGGGGCTACGCTATCGTCAACTTCGTTTTCTGGGTCGGGATTGGCCACGCGGGGACGCTGATCTCGGCGATCCTTTTCCTCTTCCGACAGCAGTGGCGAACGGCGATCAACCGTTCAGCAGAGGCGATGACGCTGTTCGCCGTTATGTGCGCGTTGATCTTCCCGGGAATCCACGTTGGTCGTGTCTGGGCGGCGTACTGGATGCTGCCGATTCCAAATCAGATGGAGATGTGGCCGCAGTTCAAGAGCCCGCTCCTATGGGACGTCTTCG
>JAUIJQ010000556.1 GCA_030431165.1 Rhodothermia bacterium
TCCAACGATCCAACGAACCTACATCCCACGCACCACGAAGAGCTGTTGCGTTGCTACTGCTGTGCCAGACTGCGCACGAATGAAATACGTGCCCGCGTGGAGATCGCCTATTTCAAGCACGTGGCGTGACCCTATGGGTCGCTCCGGCTCGCTTACCACGCGGCCGAGCAGGTCGTATACCGTAACGGTAACATTACCCGGTGTGTCGCTCAGTATGTCGAGACTCACTACGTCGTTTCGCGCCGGATTTGGATAAACGGACAGCGACAGCGTCGTCGCTGCCGCGCCGCGGGACGGCTCCACACCTGTGAACGTGCTGTACAGGTCGTGGGACGGCCACCCCGTAAATCCCGAAAGCGCCCCCCAGAATAATCCGTCCATCTCCCCGTTGAACTGGTTGTTGAGGTGATTTGCCGGACGATAGTTGAACAGCAGCGCGAAGTTGTACCCGCCTGACGCCCGCACCCACTCAGCGGATGCACCGGGAATCGAGCCCGTGTGCCACCAGTTGTTCGCTCCGTTTACCGCGAAGCCCATGGCGTAGCCCGAGCTGTACGGCAGCGCCGTTGACATCGTTGCGACTGCCGATGATGACAGGATGTCGGCTGCCGTTGTGAAGCCGTCGGCGGCTCCGAGAAGCTTGACGAGGTCAATGACGCTCGCGGTCCATCCGCCATGTGCGTCGAACGTTTCTACGTTCATCCCGCCGTAGGTCCACGGCACCTGCTCGCCGGTGCCGTAGACACTCGTCGTCGTTGCTGCGCCTGCGTACTCGTAGTATTTCACCTCGTGTGGAAGACGGTTCTCGGGCAGCGAATAGCCAATCTTGATTGTCGAGATTCCGAGTGGCGCAAACAGCGCAGTGTCACAATACGCTGCGTACGACATGCCAGTGACTGCCTCGATGACACGACCAAGAACGAGGTATCCAAGGTTGGAATACAGGTACGACACACCCGGATTGCGATTCATCGTCTGCGTCTTCAGATAGTACTCGATCTTGTCCTCCGGCGAGTGCGGCAGGCCAAAGTTCATTGCGGTCTCAGCCTCCAGGTCGGCAAAGACGGGGTCCCGACCGGAGCTGAGCGTAGCAAAGCCTGATGTGTGATGCAGCAGGTCGCCGACGGTGATGTCCGCGATGCGGGCATCGAATAGCGAGTCGTAGCGTGCGCCCGTGAGGATTCCGCCTGGTCCAAACACTTTGTCGGCCTTGGTGAGCACCCCATCATCGATCAGCTTGGCTACGGCAATTCCCGTGATCGACTTGGAGACACTGGCGATCCGGAAAGTGCTTGTTGGTTCGACGGGTATCTGGTTTTCGACGTCGGCGTATCCGAATCCCCTGGCGTACACGAGACGGCCTTGATACGTGACAGCAAAAGCACCACCCGGGACGCTCCACTTTGCCATAAATGCTTCAACTGCGTCGTCCAGAGACGTCATTTCCGGGACTTCCGGGCCTGTCTGGCCGCTTGCGTGCGTTGCCGGCCTGACTAACATCAGTACGGCAATGACTATCGTCGCAAGCGCTTGTTTTGTACTCGTGGTGTTCAACTGCTTGGTAGGTGTGTGTTGGAGGATGGTCGGCGCGTGGCTGTGGCTGTGGGCGCTGGGCGTGCGGTTGGTGGGTCCGCCATTCTAATAACCGCATTATAGTCACCGATTGGCCCACGGGGTGGCGCGCCGCGAGCCGTATCTTTGTTAAGAGTCTCCTCTTTTGCATATCCATGATTGCTTCCGCTGCACGTACCACTGCCTCGCTCGTTCTCATCGGTGCCCTTCTTCAGGCCGGCTGCGGCTCGTCGCAGCGCGCGGCTGAGCGCGTGCGCGACGGCGCCGCCGATCGCATCCGCTCAACCGCAATTCTCGCCATCAACGATGTCTATCGCATTGCGGGTGTCGATGAACAATCGCAGGGCGGCCTCGCCCGCATCCGTACGCTACGCAAGGCCTGGGAGGAAACGTACCCCGAGCTGCTCTTCCTGCATGGCGGAGACTTCTTGTACCCGTCGCTTATGAGCAAGGAGCTCGACGGTGCGCAGATGATCGAGGTGCTCAACTGGATGGACGGCGACGGAGATGCGTTTGACAGCCGGATGTTTGTCACATTCGGTAACCACGAGTTCGAGAACAACGACCTCGACGACGCGCCCGAGCTGAATGCGCACATTGACAATTCCCGCTTCGCGTGGATCAATTCGAACATTGATTTTGAGCGCGACGCAGACGGCGAATCAGTGCTGCGATCCGCGAATCTCGTACCCAACGTGATCGTGTCCAGCGGTGGTATCCGAGTCGGCATCTTCTCGATGACCGGCAGGTTTGAGTCCGCCGGATATATCAAAGACTACCGCCTTGGCCCGCAGGTAGCTACAGCGCTTGGGCGCGATCTGCGCACGCGCGGTGCAGAGGTTGTTATCGGATTGACTCACCTGTCCAACGAAGCCGACATGGCGATCCTCACCGAGTCAGGCATCGACGGGCCGGATCTGATTGTTGGCGGTCACGAACACTCCGCAATTCGATATCGTGATCGCGCATCGGGCAGGTGGATGACCAAGGCAGACGCAGATGCCCGCACCGCGTCGGTTATCATCG
>JAUIJQ010000557.1 GCA_030431165.1 Rhodothermia bacterium
TCTACGATCCCGGCAGCGACCCCGCCGAACCCGGCTACACTGTCGAATTGATGCGGGACGGCGTGCTTGTCGCGACCACCGTTTCGGGGGCGGACGGCGCCTACGAGCTGCGCGACTTCGATCCGGGTTCCGGCTACATGGTGGTTTTCCGGGAACCCGGAACGTGCATATCGGTCGGCGGCATAGAGAACCTGACCATCGCCGCCGACACGCAATTGACCGATCAGGACCAGCCGATCGATCCGCGCGGCGTGTTCTACAGCTCAGTAACCGGACTTCCGCTTTCGGGGATCGGCGTCCAGCTGACGACGGCCGGCGGATCGCCCTTGCCCGCGGCCTGTCTCCTGCCCGGGCAGCAGCCGCAGGTGACAGGCGCGGACGGCGCCTATCGTTTCGACATCGTCGATGGCGCAAGTTCAACACGCACGCCGCAAAGCCATCTCGTCGTCGTTCGCGAGCTTCGAGAGAACACTGGACCGTCAGCCACCGAAGATGCGCGGTATCTCGTAGACCGCATCGGGCGGGATTTTGGATTCGACCCAACGGAGGCGCTGTTCGTCTTTCACTGGGGCCGGTTCAGCTTCGAAGAGACAAATGCTCCGCGCCAGGAACTCTTCCTCAGGGCAACGTACCGACGATCCAGGTCGGGATCGCTCAGTGGTCCGCAGTGGCGCGTTGTCAGGCGGGAAGATCTGGAGGCGCTGACTGATCGCGCGTTTCGATAAACCGACCCTTGCCTACGGTGCGAGCCGGCTTGTTGTCCAGGAATCGTCAGCAGTCCGTTCGTAGACAATTCGATCATGGAGCCGATTTGGTCGTCCCTGCCAGAACTCCACGCGGTCGGGACGAACCAAGTAGCCACCCCAGTGGCCCGGACATGGGATAGTGCGATCCCCAAAACGCTGTTCGATCTCTGACAGGCGCTCCTCCAGTACGTCCCGGGAGCCGATCATCCGGCTCTGTGGCGAAGCCCATGCGCCAAGCTGGCTACCACGCGGTCGCTGCGCGAAGTACGCCGCAGACTCGTCGTGCTCCAGCCGGGCCGCCGACCCCTCGATACGAACCTGGCGTTCAAGGCCCATCCAGTGAAAGACCATCGCGACGTGCGGATTGTCGTCGAGGTCGCCTCCCTTTCGGCTTTCGTAGTTCGTAAAGAACGTGAAGCCGCGCTCGTCTACGCCTTTCAGAAGGAGGACGCGCGCTGACGGGCGTCCCTCGCCGTCAACCGTCGCAACAACCATTGCGTTGGGTTCACCGAGCTCAGCTTCGCGTGCGTCTTCAAACCACGATTTAAACTGTTCGATCGGGTCTGCCGCAACGTCGTGGACATTCAGCGATGCCTTGGCGTACTCCTCCCTAAGGTCTGCGAGCTTTCTCCTGGATGTCATTTCGATTGACCTTATTTCGCATCTCCATTGTCGGCTTGTCAATAAGATAGGCGCAAGCTCCTCGATTGTTCGGCAGCGTCAATATCTTCCAGCAACATCCCCGGACTTATGGACAACACAGACCATAACGTTGACGACAGCGGCGCTCTGAACGATAGCGACCACGCGGTTTTGGACATCCGAACGTTCCTGGCCGGTGCGGGCATTAAGCCAGCTGAAACAACCGGCGATGTTGTCCCTCCGATACATCTGGCGACGACGTACGAGAAGTCCGCTAGTGGCGACTTCCACTACACGCGCGAGGGAAACCCAACCCGCGAGGCGCTTGAGTCGGCACTCGCGCAGCTCGAAGGTGGTGTCGAGGCACGTGCCTTTTCGTCGGGGATGGCTGCGGCAACCGCGGTTGTCGCGTCTCTGGGACAGGGCGCTCACGTTGTGTACCCGGATGACGTGTACGTCGGTGTGCGAAGGCTACTCACGCGCATTGCACCGCGATGGGGTGTGGCATCAACGACTGCGGACTTCACGGATACTGACGCGGTCGCTGCCGCAATTCGACCGGAGACCCAACTGATCTGGATGGAGACGCCGTCGAACCCGCTGCTGGCAATTGCTGACATCCGTGCAATCGTGGACGTTGCGGCAAACAGCGGTGTGCGTACGCTTGTCGACAATACCTGGGCGACGCCCTTGCTCCAGCAACCGCTGCGACTTGGCGTTGACCTCAGTCTTCACTCGTTGACCAAGTACATCGCCGGTCATTCCGATGTGCTCGGCGGTGCGATTATCACGCGTTCCGAGAACAGCCTGTTCGACGGGGTACGCGATCACCAGCGGATCGCCGGGAACGTACTCGATCCGTTCTCTGCGTGGCTTACAATACGCGGCCTGAGAACGCTTGCCGTCAGGATGGAGCGCGCATGCGACAACGCCGACCAGATTGCTTCGTTTCTCGACGGGCATCCGGCCGTTGCACGCGTCTACTTTCCCGGATTGCCCGACAGTGCCGGTCGACACATCGCGCAACGACAAATGCGGCGGTCAGGAGCGATGCTGTCTTTTGAGACGATCGGCGACCGCGCCGGGGCGGCCTCCCTGCCAACGCGGACCCGGCTGTTCGTCAACGCGACGAGCCTTGGCGGCACCGAAAGCCTGATTGAACACCGCGCAACATCTGAAGGGGCCGAGTCGACCTCACCC
>JAUIJQ010000558.1 GCA_030431165.1 Rhodothermia bacterium
ACGACACCTGACCGACGCGCAGGTCGTCGCGCCTACTGCGGCTGGCGCCGGGGGCCAAGGTGCATCCGGCGACGGATTTGTCGGTGGTGAGACATCCATTTCACAAGCAAGTGATACCACCGTCGATACCGCGGATGAGGAGGAAACCGCGGCTGACCGCACCACCGTGCTGCTCGTCGAGGACAATGCGGACATCCGTTCATACGTCACGCGCCACCTGGCAGGTCGATTCCGCGTCGTTGTGGCCGTCAATGGTCGTGAGGGATTGGAATTGGCGCGCGCGACATTGCCCGATCTCATCATATCGGATGTCATGATGCCCGAAATGGACGGCTTTGCGCTATGCCGCGAGATCAAGTCCAACCCGGAGACAGATTTTATTCCGGTGATCCTGCTTACCGCGAAGGCTGATCAATCCGACAAACTCGAGGGCCTCGGCCAGCGGGCTGATGACTACCTCACGAAGCCGTTTGATACGGCCGAGTTGCTTGCCCGCGTTACGAACCTGATCAACTCGAGAAAGCTGCTGCGGGACCGCTTTGCGGAAGAGGCGGCATCCAGAATCGGTGGTCCAGCCCGTCTTCATGTGACTCCAGTCGAGGTGGACTCAGCAGACACGGTGTTCCTCGAAAACGTCAGAAACGCCGTCGAGGTCGGCATCCCGGATGAATCTTTCACCGTCGATGCGTTGGCTGAAGGCGTTGGGCTCAGCCGAAGCCAACTCCACCGCAGGCTGAAAGCTATCGCGGGCAAGTCAGCTTCTGAAGTGATTCGCGAGATGCGCCTTGAGCGCGGATCCCAGCTCCTTGCGGCCAGGGCCGGCACCGTCAGCGAGATTGCGTATGCCGTTGGCTTCAAGAGCGTCTCACATTTCTCAAAGGCATTCCTCGAGCACTACGGGCAGCGTCCGTCGGCCATTCTCGCTGGCGCCGGCCAGGCCTAGAGGTCGCATTTCCTGGTCATGATGTTGCATGCGACGTAGATGCAACGTCGTGCAACGTCCGTGCAAGGCGGTTACCGGGGCGGATACGCATTCTGCGAGCGGATCGTTCTCGCTCGCAACCGGCGTAACCCATGACCCACGAAAGTCCGCCGACTAATCCCCGCATCTTGATCGTCGACGACGACGAGGACATGCGCCTCTACATGCGCGGGTGCTTGAGGCGCCTGGGGATTCGCCACACACTGGAGGCCTCAAACGGAGACGAGGCACTTGTATGTGCCGGTGAAACCGCCCTCGACCTCATTATCAGTGACGTTGTGATGCCGGTCATGGACGGCTACGAGCTGTACCGACGTCTCAAATCCGACGCCTCGTTTCGCGATGTGCAGGTCCTGCTTGTGACGGGAGAGACACCCGATCCACCGATCGACATCCAGGCGGATGCCTTCCTCGAAAAACCCTTTAACACCGAAACGCTTCGCGAGCGCGTAACCGCGCTGCTCGATTTTCAGTGAGCACCGGCCGCACGACCAGTCAACCCCTGAACAACATGTTTACGCTACGCCTGCACAACAGGATGGATTCCAATCTTCGATGCGCTATGACGGCCTCGTTCGTCATGATCCTGACTGCCCTGGGTGCCAACGAAGCAACCGCCCAGGTGGCCTCGGTGGCCGCCACCGACGACGCCTTCGAAGACCGCGTCGAATTGTCCTGGACCGGCGACATCCCGCTGGGCCAGTTTTTTCGGATTCAGCGCGACGGCGAGGTGCTTGGCATCAGGTCGCGCACCGAACTGACGTTTGTTGACTACACGGGCGACCCCGGCGTAGCATACACGTACTGCGTCACACCAACAGACGCCGCGGGCAACGACGGCGCCGGCAATTGTGACACCGGGCGGCGCATCGTATTTGCCGCCACGTCTGTCGACGCCACCGACCGCACCCTCGAAGACCGTGTCAGCGTGAGCTGGAGCGACAGGTCAGAGGTGGAGGCGGCGTACCGCGTATACCGTACATCAGTTGGCGCCGCTGACTCTACGCTGCTCGCCACGCTCGCCGCCAATCGCGTTGCGTACAACGATGAGTCGGCGGTCACGGGCATAACGTATCGGTATTGCATCGTCCCGGTTGATGCCGGCGGATTCACCGCTGTGCCCGCTTGCGACGAAGGCACCCGGGGCGCCGTGCTGCCGCCGGCCGCTGTAGCCGCGAGTGACGGACAGTTCAACGACCGCGTGCGCGTCACATGGGTCGACCAGACAGCCCTCGAAACCGGATACACCGTTTACCGCGATGGGACGCAGCTTGCCGGGCTTGCTGCCGACGTCACCGAGTACGACGACATGACGGCAACCACCGGCGTCGACGCAGACTACTGTGTAAGCGCCACAATCGGAGGGGTTGAGTCCGTCCTGGTCTGCGACAGCGGTCGTCTCGGTGCGCTGGCGCCGCCGCTTGAGGTCGCGGCATCCGACAATACCTACGACGATCGCGTTGATCTGACGTGGGCCGACCCCGGCGACACGGAGGACGGATTTGTCGTCACGCGTTACCGGGCCGGCGCTGTTGACGTTGTGTTCGCCGATCTGCCTGCTGGCGCCGGGTCGTTTGCGGATGACACCGCTGAGCAGACAG
>JAUIJQ010000023.1 GCA_030431165.1 Rhodothermia bacterium
GCCCTCTACCTGGTGGTGGGTTCGGCCCGTGACCTCGCCTTGCCGGGCATTCTGGCCGAACTGCAGACTGTGGAAACCGAAGCGGAACAGCTGGCCTTGCTGACTGAGCTGGCCGACTTCCTGCAGCAGCGGTTCCCGGAGCCGCTCAAGAGCGCCTTCGGCGCCTGGCTGGCCACCAACCCGGTCCGCAACCCCGAGCGATCACGCGCGCGAAGGAACGTCGTCCTCACGCAAATGATGAAACATGACGCGGTTGATTCAGTGGCCGCTGCCAGGGCGCTTGAGCAACCACTCAGGACGCGATTCAAACGACCCAGCCGACCCGGCACAAGCGCGCCACACTTTGTCGACCGCGTCGAGCGACAAGTCGTCGACTGGGCCCGACGCGCCGGACTCGATCTCTATGCAGACGGCCTCGTCATCCACAGCACCCTGGATGGTCGGCTTCAGGCGTATGCCGAAACAGCCGTTCGTCGCCAGGGCGACGCACTGCAGCGCGTCGCCAACGTTGAGTGGAGTTCAGCGCGCGAGACATTGCATTCAACCGACATCAGGGACTACGCCGCACTTGATCGCCAGTCTGATGCGTTTGCGCACTTCTGGCGTGCCAATGCGGAACTCGAGACGCGCTTCATTCGGGAATCAGCCGCATTTCGACGCCTGATCGATGAAGGCGTCGATGCAGACGAGGCGGTCAACAGGATTCGCAACGACAACGCTGCGATGTCCACCATCCGAAATACAAAGAGTCGGCTTGAGGCCGGGTTTGTCGCAATCGAACCGCAGTCGGGCAACGTGCTTGCCTGGGTGGGTAGTCGCGACTACGTGTCCGCGCCGTTTGATCACGTGGCGTCAGCAAAACGTCAGCCGGGCTCGACGTTCAAGCCGATCGTATATGCGACGGCCCTGGAATCCGGATACGAGCCGGATGACTTTGTACCCAACGACCCGGTTGAAATCCGCATTGGCAGGTCGGATGTATGGCGTCTCGCCAATGCACAGGACGGTCAACGATACGTGACGCTTCGGGAGGGCCTGGCGCGCTCTTACAATCATGTTGCCGCGCGGCTGATCACCGAGGTTGGCCCCCGCAAGACTGCGCGCGTTGCGCGGCGACTGGGCGTTACAGAGAGTGAATTGGATCAGGTGCCGTCTCTTGCGCTCGGCACAAGCCCGGTGTCACTACTCGAAATGGCCTCTGTTTACGCGACGATTGCGGCTGAAGGCGTGTACAACGAACCGGTCCTGGTAACACAGATAACCGACCAGTCTGGTGCTGTGCTGTACGAGCACAAGACCGCGCCGCGACGAGCCATTTCGCGCGAAACAGCGGTAGCCTTGGGCGATATGCTGCGGGACGTTGTTGATCGCGGAACGGCGAGGCGGATTCGCTATCAGTTTGGTGTAGGCGCTGATGTCGGGGCGAAGACCGGCACTACCCAGAACAACATGGACGGTTGGTTCATGATGATACACCCCGACATCGCTGCCGGCGCCTGGGTAGGCTTCGACGACCCGCGGGTGACGTTTCGTTCGGACTTCTGGGGAGAAGGCGCACACAACGCTCTTTTTGTCGTTGGCGATGTTTTCCGCCAGGGCACGGCTTCAGGCCACATCAGTACGCGAGTCCGTCTTGCGACGCCGCCCCGCCGGCAGGACAATCCACAAATCGCATCCGCTGACGAGGGGTGGTGGCAACGTCAGTGGAACCGTCTGAACGACACGTTTGGACAGCAATCGCGCCGCGATCCCGACGGCGACGGCCAACGTGACAACCAACGTGGCAACCAACGTGGCGATTATCGGGACACAGAGCGGGACACAGAGCGGGGCGCTGCGCGGGACGACACGTGGACGAGGGAGTGGCAGTCAAATGACGGGCGCGCTGACACACGCCGCAGAGACGGCGGATACCGCGAAGAATGGTCTCCCGAGCGCTGGTCACGACCCGACCGGGAGATCCGCGGTTTGACCGACCGCCTGGAGGCGTACGAGCGCCTCAAGCAGCAGATCGCAGAGGGTCTCCGGGCTGACGACAGAATCGTTGATGCGTATCGACGCGAGCGGGACAGGAACCCCGAATTGCGCGAGCTTGAGCGCGAACTCGACGTTCGCGTGCGACGTTGGCTCGAAGAAGCCGACCGGCGCCTCTCGGAGCTTGAAATCAGCCTGGACTAGTCCGGCTAAACGCCGAACCTATCACCGGCAGGTGGGTATGCAGAAGTCGCTGCCGGAAAGTGCCACCTTGTGACTGCAGGAAGCAGCTGCAGGAAGCAACTTCAGGAAGCAACCGTGGAATATCACGCCGCGGAACCGTCCGGCGTCGGGATGTGGCATTATTTCTGGCTTGAACGATTGCGCGGGCGGGCGATACCTTCCCTGCGCAACCGAACAACGGGACACCCTCCGCCCAATTAACGCAAATCAAGGTCGTATCGCACTTCTGCTACGGTTAGCCATCCGATAACCTGACCGCTCCCCGCGGGTTTCCGTTCCTTTGCGCAGTATTGTTTCGTTGCGATCCACGCCACGTTCGATGGGGCTGTTTGCCCTCAGCGGCCTGTCGCTGAGTGCGTGGCTGCTATCTGTGCTCGTCCTCGTTCTTGGCACCCCGGAAGTGGACCGAAGAGGAGATCGCGCTGGCGGCTTGTCAAATGGCTCGGCGAACGGCATGTGGCGAGCCGTGTCTGATACAGACAGCGTTGTTGTGGCCGTGCCCGAGTCGCTGGCCGTTGACACGAGCCTGGCCGATCGCTACTTCCCCCGTTTCAGGCAAGACAGTCGCACAGCCAGTGTATTGCAGCGGCAGCGACGTGCCATGGCGCTTCGTCTACCGACAATCTGGGGGCACGACGTTGAGCTGGACACCACGAGCGGTCAATATGTCTCGCGTGAGACCGTTGGTGGCGAGGACGTCCGCATTGCGCGTACGCTGAGCAGGGACGCATACCTTCGAGAACGGTTGGATCGGGATCTGAAGGGAAACTGGAAGGAGCTCGTAACCCAGAGTGAGCAGCGTCGTCGGTCTGATCGCCGCGGAGGCCTCGGGTTCAACATCGCGATCCCCGGCGGCCGGCAGAGTGCGTTTACCACAATCTTTGGCAAGCCGGATGTCTCGCTCCGCGTAAACGGCACCGCAGATATTAGAGCCGGATTTGACTACCGGCAATCCGAACAACAGAGCATACTCGGGCAGCGACGACAGATCGATCCGGAGTTCAAACAGGACCTCCGACTTGGCATCGATGGGAGCATTGGAGACAAGATGCTCATCAATGTCAACTACGACACGCAGAACCGATTCGACTTCGAGAATGAACTCAAGCTCCGCTACCAGGGGTATGAAGACGAGATTATTCAGAGCATCGAGGCCGGCAACGTCTTCCTGCAGACGCCGTCGACACTGATCCGAGGCGGACAGAGTCTGTTCGGGATCAAGAGCGAGTTTCAGATTGGTGGCGTACACCTGACCACCGTCATGTCGCAGCAGGAAGGTGAGTCAAGCAGCCTGAACATTTCGGGGGGTACCGAAGCGACAGAGTTCGACATCAAACCGATCGACTACGACGACGGCCGACACTTCTTCCTCGGGTACTACTTCCGGAACACCTGGGAGAACGCCCTTTCGGATCCGCCGCGCGTTCTGCTTGCAAACGGGTTTGAGCGAATCACTGAGATCGAGGTCTGGCGTTTTGAGCAGACAAATCCCGAGGACGACGACGTGCGCGAAGTGGTCGCCATGGTTGATCTCGGCGAAACCGAAGAGATCCTTACGCTCGCCAATAACTATACAGAAGCGTCAGTTTCAGACCTCCCGGGGCTCAACAGCGACCAGTACACCGATGCCGACATTGCTCTTCTTCGTGACCGCGCGACCGGTGCCGACGGTTTTCTCGGGCAGGGCGGAAAAGGACTAAACGAGCGGTCGGATTTCCAGACCGGGCCGTTCAAGAAGCTTGTCAAAGACCGCGACTACAAGGTCAACGAGCAGCTCGGATACATCTCGCTGTCCCAGCGTCTGCAGGATTCGGAGGCCATCGCCGTTTCGTACCGGTATATCGCCAACGGTGCCGTGCGGGAAGTCGGCGACCTGTCGACCGGAAGCGGTGGTGCCGACCAGAACACGCGCCTCGTGCTGAAGCTGCTGCGTCCGCGTAATCCCGACCAACCAGGGCCGTCGCTGAATCCCGCCGCCTGGTATCTCGAGATGCGCAACATCTACAGCATCCGTGGTCGCGGGATCAACGCGAACGGCTTTGACCTGGATATCCTTTATACGCGTCCCGGCCAGACCGCGCAGCCGAAGATCCCAGACCTTGGCGGACAACGTACGCTTCTCGACCTGCTCGGACTCGACCGTCTTAACGAGGACGGCGCTCCGGGAACGGATGACAAGTTCGACTATCGGCCGGGGTTCTCTATCAATCCGTCGGATGGCTTGCTCATCTTCCCATACCTCGAACCCTTCGGCGGGCGACTGGAGACGGTGGCGACCTCGAACGGTGCTGACCCCGCGGACTATGCATTCTACGAGTTGTACACGCAGAAGAAAGAGAACGCGCGCACTGTCACGCGATTCGACGTGTATCGTATTCGAGGCGAGTACAAGGGCTCTGTCCAGAGTTACTATGACCTCAACTCCTTCGCGGGGGTGGTGCCCGGTACCGTCAAGGTCACATCAGCCGGGGCCGAGCTGTCGGAGAATGTCGACTACATCGTTGACTACAACGGTGGTTCGGTCACGATCATCAACGATGCGTACCTGATCGAGGGACGAGACATCGAGATCGACTTCGAACAGAACTCCTTCTTCAACCTGCAGAAGAAGACGTTGCTCGGGCTGCGAGCCGACTACGATCTCGATGAGCGCCTGGCGCTCGGCGCGACGGCGATGCGACTCAGTCAGAAGTCGCCTATTGACAAGTTCCGGCTTGGCGAAGAGCCCATTTCGAACTTCATCTGGGGCGTTGACGGTGCCCTCGACCTGCAGGCCAACTGGCTGACCCGGGCAATCGACAAGATTCCCCTGCTCGCTACACGCGACGAGAGTTCGATAAACATCCGGGGTGAGTTTGCGCAGCTCCGACCGGGGAACACCGAAACCAACGCGTTCCAGCGAAGCCGACGAGACCTGCAGCAGGATGGTCGCGACTTCAATAGCGACGAGTTGAACGGGATCTCTTTTGTTGACGACTTCGAAGGATTCGAAAACACCTTCTCGCTGATGCAGCCGGGCAGTTGGCGTTTGTCTTCTGCGCCCGACTCGATCCTCGCCGTCGACAACGCCGACCCGCTTTCAGACTCGCTCCGAACAAACTGGCGCGCCGGTTTTGCCTGGTACCGGATCAGCCAGGCCACGCTTCGGGAGTTTGACGCCATCACAACCAATCTCGACGCGGTGCGTCCGGTTCGCATCGATGAGGTATTCCCCGACAGGGAAATCTCGGGACAGCCCGATCAGACGCTGTCCACGATGGACCTCTACCTGGATCCGCGAATGCGAGGCCCATACAACTACACGACGGATCTCGCCGGATTTCTCGCCAATCCCCAGGACACCTGGGGCGGCATGATCCAGCGACTGCCCGAAGGGTTCTCGGACTTCACCCTGAAGAATACCGAGTTCGTTGAGTTCATTATCCAGCCGTTTGCGGATAACGTCGAGAACCTGACCCACCCCGACGCCAAGCTCTACGTCGATCTCGGATTTATCTCTGAGGACATCCTTCCTGACGAACGACTAAACGAAGAAGACGGATTGTCCACGTCGACGGTTGACGAAGGATCGATCTCGACGTGGGGCCGATTGCCGACGACACTTCGAGACGATGTCGTAAAACTTGATGACGAGACCGACCGGTCAGAAGATCTTGGGCTGGACGGGATGGCTTCGTATGGTGGGAATTACCCCGACTTCGGGACGGAGGCTGTACACTTCCAACAGTTCCTGAACAGCCTCGACCAGAACAACACTGACCCGGTCTATCGCGCAGAAGTTGCGCGGAGTCTTGTTGATCCGTCTGCCGACGACTACCACTTCTTCGCTGATGACAACTACTTCACCAACGAAGCCTATTTCCCGGGCGGGGCGACGGTGCAGCAGCGATTCCTGCGCTTCTTTCCGGGATTTGAGCTGAACGGTTTTGAGTCGCAACGCGACCTCGCCGTCGACGTGGCGACAGAAGACCGTCGAGGCAACTCGCAGTTTCCCGATAGCGAAGACCTCAACAACAACTCAGCTCCCGACATTCTCGACAGCTACTATCAGTACGAGCTGGCGTTGAACCGGGACGAGCTTGATCGTCTTGCCGTCCCCAATGAAGTCGACGATTACGTCGTGACCGAAATCACGAGCCAGGCGGGTGAACGCACGGGATGGTACCAGATCAGGATTCCGATTCGTGACTTCACGCGTCGCGTGGGATCGATCCAGGACTTCAGCCGCATCGAGTCGATCCGAATATGGACAACCGGACACGACGTACCGGCTACGGTGCGGTTTGCGTCGCTGGAGCTCGTTGGTAGTCAGTGGCGAAAAGGGCTCGACATCCCGCTCGACGAACGCAATCCGACCCTTACGGCTGATGGCACCGACACGCGCATCAGTATCTCTTCCGTGAACAACGAAGAGAACAGCAGTGTGTACCTCCCACCCAGAGGCACCATCATCTCCGAAACCCGACTTGCCAACGGTACGCGCCAGACAACGCGAGAGCAGTCGATGGTCCTTCGCGTGGAGAACCTTGAACCGCAGAAGCAGCTCGCGATCTTCAAGCCGTACACGAGCGGGCTCGACCTCTTGAAGTACTCGAACATCCGCATGTTTGTACATGCGCATGGCCTGCTCGCTGATGGCACACCGCTCGAATCGCTTCCTCGGGACGAGGCGCGCACCAAGGCCCGACTGTTTGTCCGGCTTGGGGCTAACGAGACCTCAGACTACTACGAATACGAACAGCCGCTTACGCCAAGCGCGGAGACGGCCGGTGATGCTGACGAACTGTGGCAGACAAACAGAAACGTGGACGGCGAACTGGTCGACCTGAACTCCGTCAACATCCTGATCAGTGCGCTTAATCAGCTCAAGGTCGAGAGGGATCAGCGCGCCGCGCGTACCGACACCATTTTCTGGAGCCTCGAGAATGGCGTAACCCGTGGCCCTGACGCCTCGCGATTTGCGCCACCGGGCACGCGCCTTGGCATCAAGGGCACGCCTTCGCTGGCCTCGATCAACACCATTGTCATCGGCGTGCGGAACCCCGCACCAGACTCCGCCGGCTTTCAGGTCACCGACATCCTGGAAGACCTGACGGTCTGGATTAACGAGCTCCGTGTTTCCGGATATGACAACGCAAGCGGGTGGTCGGCCCTTGCCAATGCTGATGTCCGACTGGCCGACCTCGGCAGCATCAAGGCGAACTTCCAGACGCAGACAGATGGGTTCGGGTCGCTGGCCTCCACACTCGACGACCGCGACCAGCGCGAATTGACGTCATGGAGCGTAACGACTGACCTGAACCTCGACCAACCGATTCCCGAGCGCTTTGGATGGCGTATCCCGGTGTCCCTGCAGTTTCAGTCGAGCACCTCCACGCCGCGATTTGCACCGAACCGAGGTGACATCCGGGTAGCGGATATTCTTGAACAGATCGACTCGCGCTCTGATCTGTCGGATGGCGAAAAATCCGAACAAAAGAGCTTCGTTCGGGAGTCGGCATCGACGATCTCGACATCCCGCTCGGTGTCAGCCCGCATCAGCAAGACCGGGTCAGACTCGCGTTTACTGCGAAATACACTCGACGCACTGTCTGTGTCGTATTCGCACTCGAACACAAATGCCAGTAATCCGAGTCAGGCCTCGCGCGACGACTGGCGTTGGAACTCAGCCGTCAGTTATCGACTGAATGTCACGCGTCCGCGAACGGTGAAGCCATTTGACGTACTCGACGGTGTACCGGTGCTGGGGCTGTTGAGCGGCATCCGCTTCAATTATCTGCCGAGTTCGTTGACGGCGTCGGCATCGGCCACCCGTAGCTTCGGGGAGTCGCAGGATCGAACCTCGACGCTCGACTTTACCGGTGGCGACCCGATTGACAACCTCGCCCAGAACCCGTTGCGTCAGCGACACGACTTCAAGCTCGCGCGCAACTTCTCCATGCAGTACAACCCGTTTGGTTTTCTCAACCTCGGGCTGGACACAAACACCGGCCACAGTCTCAACGCGCTCGGCGCACGCAGCGACACGCTCGTCGTGAACACGGCGAGCGGTGAAGTGCTCTACGGTGAGACCATCTCCTCCCTCCTTCAGCAGGGCGCCATTGACTCGACGGATATCGACGTCACGGCGTTTGAGCAGACCCAGATAACTGTGGAGCCGGCCCTTGATGTATTGCGTGACGCGTTCCGAGGCGGCCCTGATTTCCGTACGGAGAGTCACGGGCAAACGTTTAACGGGACCATCCGGATGGACTTCCGCAAAGCAAAGGCACTTGACTGGATCGACCTGCAACCGATTCAGTACACCGCTCGATACACGTGGACCAACGGACCGATCTCTCGTGACGACGGCGCATCTGTGATGAACCAGGTCGACCTGCGTACCGGGCTTACGCTCAGGGTTCAGGAGGTCTGGCGGAAGTTCGGGTTTTATCGGAGTATCGAGACCGCCGAACAGAACCACCAGCGGGAACGCGAAGAGAAGAAGCGCGAGCGACAGGCCGCGCGCGAAGCCTACAAGCGGCAGCGCGAAGCCCAGAAACAGGCCGAGGAAGACGAGCGAGCCCGTGCCGCTGAGGCGGCGGCCGCAGACACGGTCGATGTCATGGTCGACCCATCGGTTGACGAAGGAGTTGATCCGGCGCCTGAAGAAGACGTCGCCGCAGAGAAGCAACTTGATGATGTTGCTGTGGATGAAGAAGACATGGCACAGCAGGATCGCGAGCGGCTTGCTGAACTGATCGACGCGACCGAAGACGATTCGACCGCGCTTCGGCGGCCGGCACGCATTCGGATTCCCGTTCCAGATCCGCTGTCTCTGCTGCGTCGCGGCATCTTGGCCGTGACCGGCGTGCGAGACTTCACCGTGACGTACACCGCCAGTCGCGGGGTGCGCTCTTCCAGCGTCGGATCACGCGACGATACCGGCAATCTGCTTTCACCGTACAGCATCTACGACGCGGCTTTCAGAGGGCGTGGGCCTTCGCTCGGATACCGGTTTGGCTTCAACCGTGAGTTGCCAGACGACCAGCGCATCTACGATAACGGCCTCCAGGTATCAGACCTGCTGACCAATGCAAACCGGTTCACGGCGCGCACCACGTTGAACGTGTCGAAGGCGCTGACAATTAACCTGAACTGGTCGGCCGATCTTTCCGAATCAAACACGGGCACAAGGCGCCAGGGAGAATCGGGCGTCATTTTGACGGAGACGCTTTCAGGCACCAACAAAGCTTCAGTTTGGGCTTTCAACCCGAGCTATCTGGATGTCGTAGAGCGGCAGCTTGATACCTTCGAACGTGATCTGGCTGCAGGCTTCGGTGCAGATACCCTGAGAGATGCCAACGGCGACCGGCGCGTTGTGCTAACGAACGCGTCGGTTGTGTCGGACTTCCGCCAAGCGTACGTCGGAGGTAGCTCGACACTCGGTGCCCAGAACCTGCTCCCATTCCCGCTGCCGGGTTGGACCGTGAACTATACCGGCCTTGGACGCTGGCCGCTTATCCGGGCAATCGTGCAATCGGCGTCGATGCGACACACGTTCGGTGCCGACTACAGCGCAGACTACAGGACAAACTCGATCGCCGCGCTTGAACCGGGGACGAGAGCGAACTTCCCACTGGGTGCGGTGATTGTTGACTACGAGCTCCCGCAAACCGAGGCCTCGGCGGTACGACTGAACCGGCGCTTCAGTCCTCTGATCGGCTTTGACTTTGTCTTCAAGGGACGGCTTCAAACAAACCTTCAGTGGAACAAGAGCGACACGTATTCACTCAGCACAAGCAACTTTGACGTTGCAGAGAACAGTACCAACGAATTGACTGCCTCGATTACGTGGCAGAAGACCGGCTTGCGGCTTCCGTTCATCAAGAGCCGCCTCAACAACCGGCTCTCGTTTACGCTGTCGTTTGCCCGCAGCACTACGCTCGACCAACGCTTCCAGCTACGCGCGGCGCTGCTTGATGCGTCAAACAAATTGACGGCTAACCCGAGCCAACCGTTTGACCCAAAATCGGCTCTTGGCGGTAACTTCCGACAGGAAATCAGTTCGTTTACGCGCACGACAATTGCACCGCAGGTCGCGTACGTATTCTCGAATCGGGTGACGGCCAACTTTACGCTGACCTACCAGAACTTCGAGGGTGACACGCGTCAGCCCTCGTCGCGCAACGTAAATGGAACGTTCAACATCCGAGTGAATATCTCAGGGTAGTCGTTCCTCTTGGATTGGATGATGGACACATCAAACGTCGCGGTGGTCAGATGGCTGGGAGAAGTACCGTACCAGGAAGCCTGGGATCTGCAGCGTAGCGTCCGGGACCGGCTGATTGCCGGGAAGCGAGCCGAGCCGCCGGTCGCGCATGAGCACCAGATTATCGGCGTACAGCACCCACCGGTGTATACACTGGGAAAGAGCGCCGACGCCGCGAACCTGCTCGCGTCACCTGAAGAGCTTGGGAGAATTGGTGCTGAGACGGTTTCAATTGATCGTGGCGGCGACATCACGTTCCACGGACCGGGCCAGCTTGTTGTGTACCCGGTGTTGGACCTGGACCGCATTTTTCGAGACCTTGGTCGGTACCTTCGGGCGCTTGAAGACGCAGTGATTGGAACGCTTGGACGCTTCGGCATCATGGGCACACACGTTGACGGTCGAACCGGAGTCTGGGTTGGCCCGGATGACAAGGGACCAGAGCGGAAGATCTGTGCGATGGGTATTCACTGCAGTCGCTGGGTGACCACCCACGGCCTTGCCCTCAATGTGACCACCGACCTCGACTACTTCAACCACATCATCCCTTGCGGAATCCGGGATCGCGGCGTAACCTCGATAGCACAGGAAATCGCCGGATCCGCGACCGAGATGGTCGGTTCAGACCCTGACAGCTCGCTGCAAATCGAGGCTGTGTTTGATGTTCTCACGGCACAACTTGCCAACGAATTAGGGCTCTCGCTTAGATACGGCCACAGGCCGATGACCAAACACAATGAGCCAGTTTGACCTCGAAAAGTTTGTCGTTGTCGCGCTTGCCGAAGCGCTTTTCTACGACGAAGAGTACGGTGCTATCGGTGCCGTCAGTCTGATCGACGGACTGATCGGACGCGAGGCATACATTGCCTCATATTCACCCGACGACGAGGTCTTCTTGATCGAAGAGGCCACAGCGTGGGAGTCGTACTCGCCGAACGGCGATGATGCGATTGGATACCGGCTGGCCATCGACAGCAGTCCGCACTCCTCGACTGAAACGCCGATGGAAGCTGCCGAGGTTTTACTGGGGCTCGCCCGCTCGCACAACCTTGAGCCGAGCGTCTCGCTGATGTTCGAGGTAGAAGATCCCGGCGACGACTAGGTCGACTGGTCGCGGGTTTGTCGAGCAAATGCCACGAGGAGAACGACCCATCCGGCAATCATCAGTACGCCGCCGACAGGCGTGATGGGCCCCGCCCATTTTGCGTCGGCGAGTACAAGCAGGTACAGGCTTCCCGAGAACAGCGCTGCACCGGCGGCCATCAACCATCCGGCAGACCTGGATCCCGGCGTCGTGATCGCGCACAACGCGAGAATCGCGAGCGCGTGCCACACCTGATATCGGACTGCCGTCTCAAAGGTGGCAGCCTGGCCCGGCCCAAATGAATCGGCAAGTGCGTGTGCGCCAAGGGCGCCGAGTGCCACCCCGGTTACTCCGAGCAGTGCCGCTACGATTCCGAGCTTTGCTGTTGTACGATCAATCAAAACTTGACTGCGCGTTTTCCCTCGCAATATATTGCTGAGACGGATGAGTGTCGTAGCGGCTTCCCGAATTGCATTTCCCACGCCGCTCCCATGCCGCGACTTTTGTTCACCCGTATTCGCGACAAGACAGTGAAAGCGAGGGATTGGCATGGCACTTTTTCGAAGTGTCGTAAAGTGGTTTGATGCGAAGAAGGGTTACGGCTTCCTGGTACATCCGGAGACAGGCGAAGACGTTTTTGTGCACTACTCACACATCGTCTCGGATGCCCGGTTCAGAACCCTGCGCACCGGCCAGACCGTCGAGTACCAGGTCGAGAAGGGCCCGAAGGGACTTCACGCAATTGAGATCCGTCCGGTTGATGACGGGCCGCAGCGAGCGTAGCCGCGTGCCGGCATCGGACCGAACGTGATCCGGAGCATCGACCAGCGCGGCGCAGCGACCGGCTGACTTCGTTGAAATTCGTGCCACCCGGGGCTATCTTCGATGCGTTCGGGGAAGGCGCAGCCTCCCCGCGGCACTCCCCGCAGAACTCGCTGCGGAAGCGATTCAAATCAAACGGCGCGGTCGTTCTGGATGGCACAGTTGTTAACGTTGGATACCGTCCCTCGGATAGCGGAGGTCCTCGGTACAACCGCGAAGGTCGAAAATGGCCTCGCTCGACTGGACCTGCGACATGATGCCTCGGGGCGCACGATGGTCCTCGAGATTCGCTTCGACCTGCCGCTACCCGAAAATCTGGCTGAGCGCGAAGGCGCCGCCCTCGTGTCGGTGTACGCAACCAACTCGTTCCTTCAACTCCAGTGGTGCACACGCTTCATCTCGAGTACCGAGCTGGGCGAGGTGATCTTCTTTTCGAAGCACCACGGCACAACCAGCGGACTCGTCATAGAACGGGAGGCAGCCTGCTCCCTCTACGCCAACGTGGACGATCGCGTGTTTGGAGCCGACTTCATGGACCTGCCGCCTGAGTTGGTAATGGGCAGCGTTGCGCTCTCGCTTACCGACACGTTGTTTGACGACATCGGATAGCGCCTCCATGTCGATGCACGCGTCGCCAGAGATCGCGGTCGTCATCGATCATGCCAGCCTTTCCGTCAACGTTGATCTGGTTGAGCGGTGTGTACGTCAGACCCTGGCCCGCAGCGGAGTCAGCGAGGCCGAGGTCGACGTCATCCTTACGGATCGATCTCTTGTGCTGGACCTGAATCAGCGGTTCCTGAATCACGACTATCCGACTGACGTGCTGTCGTTTCGTCTTTCCGAAGGCGAACAACTTGCGGGTGAGGTGTACGTAGATCTGGACACTGCACGGGAACGCTGCAGCGAGTTTGCCACGTCGTTCGAGGCCGAAGTATGTCGCTACGTCGTGCACGGTGTCCTGCATCTCGCGGGGTTTGAAGACCACACTGATCTGCTACGCGCCGAGATGCGTAGCCACGAAGACGCGATCCTAACCGACGTATTCGGATCAACGCCCGGTTGACAAACTCGCCGGCGTGGTTTTCATTCTGGTAACAGATGTCGCGATCATCCGCGACGGCAGCAGAAGCTCACCGGACGTTTTTGCTGCAGAGTCACCGGACACCAAACGAAGCCCCTCAGCCTATGGAGCCCCGGATCACCGCCCGCCGATGCAAGCTCTCCCCCACTGACAAAGACGCGATCTCTGGTAAGCTTACAAAGCTCACCCAGTACTACGACGGCATCACCGACGTGCAGGTCGTAATCGAGAAGGATACGGCCTCAATTCAGCCGTACAACGCGGAAGTCATCGTGAACGTCTTCCGTCAGCAGCTAGCCGGGACCGCCAGTGATTCGACCTTTGAGGCTGCAGTTGATGCCTGCGTCGACCGGCTCAGGCGGCAGTTGCTCAAGTACAAATCCCGATTGCGCCGAAAGCACTGACGGTACTGTCAGCACTGACAGGCGTGACGAACGCGAGAACAAGTCCGTTTAACTCGTCAGGCGAATTTTCGCAGCTTCGATACGACGCGCGAGACGTGGTGCACTGAGAGGTTGATCGCGATGATTGC
>JAUIJQ010000024.1 GCA_030431165.1 Rhodothermia bacterium
CAGCTACCGTTGGACGAGGATATCGTTCGGACGGTTGTTTTCCAGTATGGCGCGCGCGACGTGTTTACACAACGACATCGCGATACACTGAAGACGGCACGCAATGTGACCACCGTGTTGAACAGCACCGCCGTCGAGATAGCGACGAACGAAGAGGCAAGCGCTGCCAGCTACGTACGTCTGCAAACAGGAGACGGGAGGGAGTGTCGTGTCTCCGCCCGGTCGGTTGTTCTCGCGGCGGGCGGCATCGAAAACCCCCGTTTGTTGCTACTGTCGAATAGCCGACAGTCTGAAGGCCTCGGCAATGATCACGACGTAGTTGGGCGGTACTTCATGGAGCATCCGCACTTTGTGTCGGGCACATTTGTGCCATCAGACAAGTCGATATTCTCGAGGTCGCGACTGTACGACAAACACCGGGTCGGCGATGACGTTGTGATGGCCAGTTTGTCGCTGGCTGAGCGCGTCACACGCGGCGAAGAATTACTGAACTTCTGTGCCACACTCGGTGCAACAACGAGAATGCGTCACGACGTTCACCTGTCGCGGGGCTTTGCGTCCCTTCGGGAAGTACGCTCGTTCTTGAAGCACGCGCATCCGCCACGCACGGTAGGAAAGCACCTTGTCAACATCTTTGGGGACCTGCCGGTGCTTGCCGCGCACGGTGGAATGAAGGTGACTGATGCGCTGCGCGGGAAACTCGGACTGGGGCGCGATCCCATCGCGTTTGATTTGTATCACATGTCAGAGCAAGTGCCCAACCGATCCAGTCGGGTGATGCTTTCGGATGCTACCGATGCTTTTGGCTGTCAGCAGGCCAGACTGGACTGGCGCCTGACTTCCGACGACATCGCCCTGGTCGTAAAAGGGCAGCGCGTTATGGATGCTGAGTTGCGTCGTGCGGGGCTCGGATATATCGAGCCCGAGGAGTACAACGAGCTCCCACCTCCCGGCATTCGCGGTGGCTACCACCACATGGGTACCACGCGGATGAGTACCGATCCGAAGCGTGGTGTTGTAGACGGATCGTGTCGCGTACACGGGATCAGCAACGTATACGTCGCAGGGTCGTCAGTCTTTGCAACGTCGGGATTTGCCAATCCGACCCTTACGCTTGTTGCGCTTGCGATTCGGCTTGCAGACAACCTCAAGGCTGTGCTTTCCGGGCCACGCGCGCCGACGTCCTGAAGTAGTACGTCATCATGACCAGTTCTACCGCCATGTTCAGGCTGATGCCGAGCAGCGCCCCTTGCACACCGTAGGCGATGATGAGGAAAAGGCTAACGGTGCCGGCTGCGACGGCTGAGCCAACGCTTGCCCAGAAAACGTAGTTGGGAAGCTCAAGCGAACGAAGTGCAGTACGTACAACAACAGCCAATCCGGAGATAAACGGATAGGCACCGGCGATCCACAGATACCCCGCGTACTCGACGTACTTGCCGCCATACAGCAAGTTGATCAGCGGCTCGCCGAAGAGACCGAGCAGAATCCAGTATGAGCCGTTTGCTGCAATCAGCAGGCCGGCCGTCGCTGTGACTGACTTGCGGAATCGTCCGGATGCCCGTGCGCGCACAAACATCGGCACCAGCAGAATCGAGAGCGCCGCATAAGCCTGGACCGCGGGCATGATGAAGTTGACAAGGGCCCGCAGAATCCCGGGGGCACTTGCTCCCGCGATGAACGGAAGGATGATGTAGGGAATGCCGCCGGGCAGCCAGCCCAAAACGCCGGTGGCGGTAGCCCACCCGCTGTACTTCTTGTGCTCGGCCACAACTTCCGATGCTTCCAGCGAAGCGGTGTCGTCAATTCGGCGGAGTAGAAGCACAATTACGACGCCGCCAACCAGACTGCCGATCGACATCAGGATGAGCGCCGCGTGTACCGACAGCGTTTCGGTCCTGCTCATGACGGCTGCGGAAGAGAGCAGGATGACCATGTAGATCAATCCGCCAATGGCGGATGTCCGCGGACTCAGCAACGTATAGCACGCCCGTCGCATCAACCAGAGGAACAGGATAAACGGCTGGGCAAACGCCAGTACAAGCAGCGTGTTTGCGATGGTCGTGGATCCTATCCGGCCAACAACAAGCGCGATGACCGCAAGCAGGAGGCACGATAGAACTGCAAACAGCACATGTGCCTTGCGCAGTAACGCCAGGTAGGCACCCAGCCGCTCCTTGAATCGGCCTGCGCCAAACACAAGCATAGGCTCGGTGAGGAGGCCGGTGTGCAGCGTCCCGACAAACAGAAACACCGCGAATGCAATCGCGAAGGCACCATATTCCTCGGCGGGCAGTGCCTCGGCGAGCAGAATGTTCAGTACGAAGTTACTTCCGGCAAACAGAGCCTGATCGATAATCGTCCAGGAGCCTTTTTGGAAGATCGTACGCATCGTGCGGAGGGGGCGTCTGACGGAGGGGCGGTGCTGCCGCGTGGTGTGGCCGGATATACGGCCGATGGTCAGTGGCGGCCGACGACGGCGATGAGGGATCCGTCCGGACTCACCGCTATGCGGGTTCCATTCGAAATTCCCAGTTCGCCGATCAGGGTCCAACTTGAGTCGACGCCCGGTCGGAAGGAGAATAGCGCACCGCCTTTCATCATGAGGAGGCGCCCATCAGGTGTGACGGCAAAGTCACGCCCGGCTTCAAGAATCGGCGCGATTGCAGAGGCTTCAAGCGACGCGTGATCAAAGGAGCGAATCTCCCCGTGTCTGCCCGACCACCGCGCGAGGAACAAGGTCGCGTTGCCCGCGGGGTAAGCCTTGAATGAGAATGCCGAGTCCCGGGCAACGACGTACCTGCTGTTGCTCTCGACGTCAAGCACAACAACGGTCGGCGGGGTTGAGAGACGCCAGAGTAGAACGCGTGACGGATCCATCCACGCGAAGTACGCGACGCTGTCTATGTCGGCAATCGCCTGCGGCGATGTGGACTCATCGAGGTCGTACCTCCAGAGACCCTGCATGACGAGCGAGTCACTGTGAACGACAGCAAGATGGCGGTCATCGCTGCCGGGAATTATGGTTGGCGAGTACTTGTCAGCGTTCGAGTACGTGACACGTGATACCTTGCCCGATTGGAGGTCGTACACGTGTGTGTCTGCTTTCCCCGTGCGGTCAGATGTGAAAAGCATCCGCTTTCCGTCGTCAGTGAACGACGGCTGGTTGTCGTAGCCGTTGCGGTCAGTCACGCGCGCAACAGGGGAAACAGCGGCGTTGGTCAACTCGAACAGCCAGATGTCCGTCGCACCCTGGGCACGAACATTCAGGGCACTTCCCGCTGTTATCACACAGACCGAGAGAATCGCGAGGTAGTGCCGAAAACGGAATTGGACAATGTTGTCAGATGCCGCGATAGGTGCCGCGATAGACCTCGCGTCAGATCTTATAGTTCTGCGGAGAGTGGGCATCGGCTCGAGTGGCGTGCATCCTCGCACGTGTCGCATTAGCTTTGGTATTGCTCTTTCTCGCATATTAGCATGAAACTGCTCAGCATCAACGTGGGTACCGCCCGCAGCGTCGACATTGCGGGTCGCGTGCGAGACACCGGCATCTACAAGGTACCGGTTGACGGCCCGGTTAACATCACGCCGCTCGGGGTTGCCGGAGACGCGATATGTGATACGGACCACCATGGTGGACCAGATCAGGCCGTTTACGTTTACGGGGAACCCGATTACGCATGGTGGCGCGCGTCACTTGGCCGCGATATTCAGCCCGGCGCTTTCGGCGAAAACCTGACGCTGGGGGACCTTAGCTCTGCGGAAGCCAGCGTCGGAGACAGGTTTGTTCTTGGTGGCGTTATCCTCGAGGTCACCGCACCGCGCATTCCGTGCGGTACATTTGCCCACAAGATGGGTGACCCTACCTTTGTAAAGCGATTCCGTGACGCAGAACGCCCCGGGCTGTACTGTCGTGTTGTACAATCCGGCGTCGTCGAGACCGGTGCGACCGTTGAATACATCCGGTTCCAGGGCGCGACGGTAGCGGCGCTCGAAATGTTTCGTGACCACTACGCGCCGGTACTTGAAGAGGTGGTGTTGCGCCGATACCTGGCCGCCCCGATTGCCTCACGGGCTCGAGTAAAGAAAGAAGTGCAGTTGATGTCTGTCATTCAATAGTGGTGCACTGACCATGACAACGCTGTCGTTCGGATGTTCGATATCGCCTGGGCGCAAGGCTGGATCGCGAGGAGATGTCCAGGCCTATTCGGAGGCCAATCGCCTTGCCGGCCGGACAGTCACCGGCATATGCCGGTCGAGCATCATGTTTGCCGCGTGTGTGCTGGCCTTTGCCGTACTCATACCTGCTCCCGCATCGTCGCAGACAGTGGCTGAAGCCTTCTTCCCGTATGCGGTTGGCGACACGACGCATTTCACGCCGCCCGCCCAGATATTTGCCAGCGACTCGATCAGGATTGACGGCCGGAAGTACCTCCTCATGCACGGGATCCCGTGTCGTCCGATGCCCGACACGCTCCGCGTCGGCGACACCGCAGTCTGGCGCTATGGCGAAACAGGGGATCAGATAGTCTTCGACTTCGACACGGCCGACGATTCCGTGTATCAGTTTCTCGAGTTCGATCACGATCTGTTTACCACGCAGGATGTGTACGTCAACACAGGTGTACACATGCGTACGGCGACTGCGGACTCGCTCGATGGGCGCTCGTTCTACGTGGATAATCCGGATGCACTGGACGATGGTTGTGCCTACTTCTTTGCAAGCACACTTGGGATTGTGTACGTGTCCGGTGACTGGGGATTTCGATTCCGACTGGAAGGGGTCGAGGTCTTTATTGACGGCGTACCGCTTGCAGTCGCGAGTACGTCTGCGAAGCCGGGAGCCGTGTTGGAAGCGTATCCAAATCCGACAAGGGGGCTGTTGACTGTCGAGTTGGTCGAGCGTCCGGTAGCGACAGGCGTAACAGTCGTGGACATGCTCGGGCGTACCGTACTGAGCCTGTCTGCCCCGGCCAACAGCGATCAGGTCAAACTGAATCTGGGCGGATTACCCGCGGGTGTTTATGGGGTCGTGACCAAATCCGAAGGCAGGCCGAACGCGATCCTGATCGTAAAGCTGGAATAGCCGCTCGATATCGGGGTACAATTCGCCGAACGGGAGCCACTGATCGTTCTCGAGGGCTGGGTCGTTTGAACGGACGATGTTCAGCGAGCACTGCAGTTTCTTGAGTGCTGTGTCGAAGCGGCTCTTGGTGCACCCGGTAGCCTCGATAACGGCTCGTCTCAGATCACCCGTAAAACTCGGCTCTTCCCGGATGTGCGCGTAGACCGTTTCTGCCAGAGCCCCGAGGTCATGCACGGGTTTGTGATGCTCCGGGTAGTGCGTCGTTCGCAGATACTCCATTTCCATGAGCACCGCCTCACCGTTCGGAAGCTTGCCGTAGAAGACCTCGTCAGGATAGGTGTTGGGAATCTCGTTCTTCCAGCGCCAGACGGCCTGCACCTTCGGACTCCATCCGCCCCCATCCGGCTTGTCCTCTGACAGGTCAGTGTTGTCCCACAGTGACGGGTGCGGTGAGCCCTTGGCGCCGAAGACCGTGCACACTTTGTTGGCGAGTACGAACTCGACCGCGTCTTCGAAGGTCTTGATCATGAATGCCGGAGGTTATTCGTGGCGAGTGTTGATCGAGTCAGCGTCCCGCAGAAACTAACACACGGCGGCGCAAGGGATTACGGGAATAGAGGACGGTGCTTGCGAAAGTGTTTGTTGTATGTATATAATGTTAAGATACTTAGCGGGTCTTCGCAGTTCTGGCCCGCATGGTTACCAGCGTGTTGTGATGGCAGGCGTCGCTTGATCGGTGGCTTGGTGCGCGTGTAAAAAGAAAAGCGCTTCCAGCAGCAGCACGACGGCATTATTTCAACATTTCGCATTGCCTTGTCGGGCGTGTGATTCCGCCCTCTGGCGAGTCGTTAGCCGGACGGGCGTTCCCTTCATCGTCCCGGAAGTGTCAGGACGCCAATCGGCACGGAGCCCCGTGAACCGTGCTGAACATATCCCGTGAACGCATATGGATACGGTTGAATACGATCCCGTTGACCGCACCCCCAGTCAACGTCCGTCAGAAAGTCCTCGTCAGGCTCTACGCTCTTTAAGCCGGCTGATCCTGATTCCAACTCTCCTCCTCCTGCTCGCGCCGATGACGGCGCAAGCACAGACCGTGACATTTGCCGCGGTGGGAGACTTTGGAGACGACAGTGCCGCCGAAGGGGACGTGGCCGCGCTTATCGGAACCTTCAGTCCTGACTTCATCGTCACGACCGGCGACAACAACTACACAAACAACGGCACGACCGGCGGATGGGATAGTGTTGTTGGCGACTACTATGGATCGTACGTCGCGTATCCAGCGGGTAGCTCGAGCTCAAGTGCTCCCGGTGCAACGACGAATGCATTCTTCCCCGCACTCGGAAATCACGACTGGGACGCCGGTGGCTTCGAGGCCTACTTCGATTTGCCAGGTGCGGGAATACCAACCAGCGGCACGTCGGGCAACGAACGGTACTACGACTTTGTGCAAGGCCCGGTGCACTTCTTCATGATCGATAGCGACGGCCGCGAGCCCGATGGAATCACAAGTACATCGACGCAGGCGCAGTGGCTGCAAGCGCAGCTCGCCGCATCGACGTCTCCGTGGAAGCTCGTGTTTATGCATCACCCGCCATACGGCTCTTCAAGCAACCACGGTAGTACACCAGCACTCCAGTGGCCATACGAGGCCTGGGGCGCGTCTGCAGTTTTTGCGGGCCACGATCACCTGTATGAGCGGATCATCCGCGACGAAAACACCGACGGCGTTGACCTCCCGTATTTCACCACGGGTGCAGGCGGACGCAGTCTGTACAGTTTTGGAACACCGCTGGCCGGCAGTGAAGTGCGGTACAACAGCAATTACGGAACGATGATGGTCACGGCCACATCGGCGTCCATCACGTTCGAGTTCTATTCGATTGCCGGCGGCGGCACGCTCATCGACACGTACACGATGACGAACGATGCGCTGGTATGTGAGGCGTTTGACGCGTTCCCCGTCGGGGACAACGTTGGCGATGATGCAAACTGGTTCGACGATAATAGCGGGCCGGTAGTAAATGCGTCGGGCGGCGTCGGGGGAAGCCAGGGCCTTGACCCAAGTGGCACCATCTTCACGTGGACAAGTCAGCCCATCAATTGGACCGACCCGGAGACCCAGGGCGTCGTGGTTCAACTCGATCTGGAAACAGACGGTAGCGGCAACCTCGATGATGACCGGGTAGGTTGGATGATCACCGACGTATCGTCGGGATCGGACAACATCTTTGGCATTCAGGCTGATCCCGGTGGCTCTGGTCCTGGGCCTAACATCGAAGCGTACTGGGATGGTGATTCGTTTGGAGATGACGGTGGCCGCACGAGCATCGTGTCGCTTCCGGCGTTGAATGCCAACACATTCTATCGCCTGCGGGCAGACATCACCAAGCTTACCGCAACATCAGTTCGCATTGATGCAACGCTGACAGAGCTCGACGGAGCAGGCAATGAGGTTGGCGTCGTCGGGTCAGGGTCGATTCTCGATACCGACCTGTTGCCAAACACGGCCGGTGAAGAAATCCCGAACCCGGCATACTTCACGGCCTCGACAATCTGGCCGGCCTACAAGAATCACACGGGCGCTGCTGCGAATGCCGACAATGCGTGCTACGCGGTTCTGACCGACAACACGCCTCCACCAGTACTCTCTGCCGGTGACTTGATCATCGCGGGCATCCAGCCGACTGGATCGGGCGAGTACATCGAGATATTCAATACGACGAGTGAGCCGATTTCACTGCAGGGACTGCAGATCGTCTCGCGCGTGAGTACCGGAAACGTCCTGAATAACGACTGGGTGTTTGCGCCCAATCTCGCCGGAGAAGTCATCCAGCCGTACAGCTTCTACCTGTTCGCCGAGTCGCCGGCCCCGGCCGAAAACGGCAACAAGGACTTTGAGGGCTCACTCGACCTTGCGACTGGTGAAGGCGGCGTTGGCGAAACTGCCATAGGTCTTCAGTTGAGCCTCAATGGGGCTCACATGGATCACGTGTTGTACGGGTATTCGCTGGGTTCAAACTCGAACCCCGTGCCTGACGGCGACATCGCGTTCGGCGGATCGTATCCGCGCAACGAAGTCATCTGGAATACCCTCGGTGGTTCGAGCTTCGCAGAAGGCTCACTGCAACGCTTGTCGCAATCCGATTTGTATGCGGGGCACGCAGTTGATGGGTTCTACACGGATGAAGGCTCTCTTGCAGGATCAAATCCTGTTGGCGTCTGGACAAGTCCGCATGACGGGTCGACACTTTCGCCTGCCCGTAACTCGACGTCGGCCGCCGTACCGCCACCTGCCGTACCGGCAATCATAGTGGGGGGTACGCCGCTCGCGAGTTTCTCGGCAGAGCCCGGCACGCCATCAGCGGAGCAGAGCTACACGGTAGCGGGCTCAAACCTGAGTGCAGGCATCACGATAATGGCCCCGGCTGACTTCGAGGTGTCAACGACAAGTGGCTCGGGCTTCAGCTCAATGGTTACGCTCCCCGAGTCTGGAGGGACTGTTAGCACAACGACCGTTTATGTGCGGTTCAACAAAGCGACATCGGGGCCGTCAAGTGGCGATCTCGTGCACACGAGCACTGATGCGCCACAGGTTGACATACCGGTTAGCGGACTTGCCCAACCGGCACTTACGGCCGGGTCGGTGATCATCTCCGGTTTCCAGGCCTGGAATACGCCGGGCGCTGATAACCCTGGTGAGTTCATCGAACTGTTCAACACCACGGGCAATACGATCTTCCTGGACAACATGGAGATCATTACGCGAGTCGACAACGAACCAAACGGGTCCCTCGATACTGACTGGCAGCTATCCAATGAGGGCAATGACCTGTCGGGCCTGTCGATAGCGCCGTACAGCTTCTTCCTGATTGCTGAATCAGATGTCGACGGTGAAGGGCCGGGGACCGGTGTGCATGACGTCGACACAAACATGGATTTGGCAACGGGTGAAGGTGGTGCTGCAGAACGAGCCATCGGCATCCAACTCCTCATTGGCGGAGTGCACATGGACCATGTCCTGTATGGTCGGGCGGATGGATCTGATACAGCAGGTATTCCTGACGGCGACATCGCGTTCGGAGGCACGTACCCGCGCGTCGAAGTAATCCGCAATACGACAGGGGACGATAGCTACCAGGAAGGAATCGTGTGGCGTGTATCCCAGGAGGCGCTGCATGCGGGTCACGACGTAAACGGGTTCTACACCGATGAGGCCGCTCTTGGTGACGGAAACCCGGCCGGTGTATGGACCAGTCCGCACGACGAGCTTGACGACAGCTACGAAGCGAGGAACTCGTCGTCGGCCGCGGTACCGCCGCCGTCTCCAATACCTCCGGATGCTCCTACCGATCTGACGGCCGTCGCCTCGGGGCCAACGTCGATTGATCTGAACTGGACGGACGCCTCAAGCAACGAGGACGACTTTGAAGTTGAGCGTTCAGACGACGGCTCGCCGGGATCGTTTACGTTGCTCGTTACGCTGCCGGCAGGCACTGAGTCGTACGTGGATATGGCCCTCGATTCTGAAGAAGACTATTGTTATCGCGTTCGGGCGACCAACGTCTTCGGTGAATCGGGCTATACGACCGAAGAGTGTGCGACAACGGAGGCGACTTCGCCGCGAGTAGTTGATGACCTCCTTGTGCTGTACACCTTCGAAGAGGGTACGGGCACGACGATCAATGACGTATCCGGCGTTGGTGCACCGTTGAACCTGCAAATCACGAGCGGCACACCAACATGGGATGTTGCCGGTGCGATCAACGTAAGTGCACCGGCACTCATGACGTCGGGTGGAGCCGCGTCGAAGGTCATATCCGGAGTGCAGAGTTCAAGCGAGATCTCGCTTGAGGCCTGGGTGACACCGGCAAACACGACGCAGTTTGGTCCGGCACGTATGATGGCGTTGTCTGGCGGTGCCGTGGTAGGATCAAACTTCGTACTTGGACCTGGCCCCGGAAGTGGCGATGTAACGAAGTATGACACGCGACTAAGAACGACATCAACGAATCAGTGGGGAAACAACCCGTCGCTGACAACAGCCGCTGGTGTTGTGTCAACGTCGCTGACCCACATCGTCTATACGCGCAGTGCAGCGGGCACTACCACGATGTACATCAACGGCGCGCCAGTTGCGAACGGGTCGGTTGGTGGTACGATGGCCAACTGGGCAAACTACGCCCTTACGCTGGCCAACGAGCCGTCGAATGATCGCGCGTGGCTGGGTCAGATGCACCTCGTGGCGATCTACAATCGGGCGCTCACGCCCGCCGAGGTGACGCAGAACTTCGACGCGGGTAAAGACGGAAACGCTGAACCACCAACGCCGACGTACACGCTCGCCGTAAACGTTGTCGGAAACGGTTCGGTATCCAGAGACCCCGATCAGGCGACGTACGATGAGGATACAGTCGTCGAACTGACGGCGACACCCGCTGCGGGCTGGCTATTTACCGGATGGTCGGGCGATATCACAAGCGTCGCCAATCCGGTAGATGTGACGATGGACGCCAACAAGACGGTCACAGCGACGTTTACGGAGGTGTCGACAGAGTTGGCAGGTAGCCTGCTCGTCGAAGAAGTTGGAAGCGGGGCTCAGATCAATCTTGAGTTTGGTACCGACGGCGCGGCGAGTGACGGCACCGATGTGCCACTCGATTTGATTCTGCCGCCGCCGCCGCCCGGATTGCTCGACGCCCGCTTCATCTGCCCGGCAGACAATGTTGCGTGCTCAGACGACTTGCTGAATGACTATCGTGGGTTGATCGCGGAGGGTCAGACAATCGTCTGGCGGGTCAAATTCCAGCGGGAGACCGCGAGTAGCGACGTGCTGCTTGACTGGAGTGGCTCGACGTTCCCGGGCACAGGCTCGTTTATGCTGGTCGACCCGCTTGGTGGGTTTGCCGACATCGACATGCTCAGCCAGGACAGCTACACCGTTACGAACGACGCGCTCACAGAGGTGCGGATTGTGTACAGCCTCAGTGGAAGTGCGGGATCGTTTGCACAGTCATTTGCCGAAGGCTGGAATCTGATCGGTTTGCCCCTCGCGGTTGCGGATAACTCAGTGGCGGCCCTCTACCCAGCGGCGGTTGGTGGAACGCTCTACGGGTTCGATCCTTCGGCGGGCTACCAGGCAGAGACTGCGCTTGATCTGGGCGCCGGCTATTGGTTGAACTTTGGATCCGCCGGTAGTGAAACGGTTAACGGAACCTCGGTCCAGGCTGTATCGGTGAACCTTCCTTCAGGCGGGTGGCACCTTATTGCCGGCCCCGCATGTACTGTCTCGGCAGGTTCGATTGCTGACCCGGCCGGCATTCTGACACCAAACACATTGTTCGGATTTAATGGGCTCACCTACGTGTTGGCTTCAAACGTCCAACAGGGTCAGGGTTACTGGGTCAGGTCAGATGGCGCCGGACAGATTCAGATGGCGTGCTCCGCACCGTCGAAGGTCTCGGCCAGTGTTGCTGCCGCCAAGAGTGCGTCTGATGCGACGCCTGAGGGTTTTGGCGAACTCGTGGTCGGCGACGAGTCGGGGGCTGAACGGGCGCTGCTGTTCGGCGGAACACTTGACGCCTCATTGAACATCGTTTCATTCGGATTGCCACCGGTGCCGCCAGTGGGTGCATTCGATGTGCGATTTGAGGGTGACACGCGACTCGTCCAGGAGACCGACGCCGTCGTGCGTGTTCAGTCGTCAGCGTTCCCGATAACCGTTCAGCTTCTTTCAGATCCGGACGGATCTGGGGGCGAGTTCGTGATCGAAGCGATGACGGGCACCGCGGTTGTCGAGTCGCACACTGTCGTTGCAGGCAGCAGTTTCACGATCAACAATGCGAATGTCACAAGCCTTCGCTTGTCCAAGGCGGTTGTTGAGGAAGTTGAGATCCCGGATACGTTTGCGTTGGTCGGAGCATATCCGAATCCCTTCTCTTCGACAGTTACGATTCTCATCGACACACCGGAGGACGCCGAGGTCGAGGTCACCCTCGTTGATTTGCTTGGGCGCACCGTGCAGACCGTACCAAGACACGTCGTTGCTGCTGGAACCAGTCAGGGCATCCAACTGACGGTCATGCCGGAGTTGGCGTCCGGGCTGTACTTCTTCAGGGTGTCTGCAGAGACTGCGAACGGAACGTATGTCAAAGCAGGTCGGATTACCCTGGCCAGGTAGCCAGGCCGATCGCGGCGCTGACATTGGGTTGACGGAAGAAGGCGGGTGGCCACATGGTCATCCGCCTTCTCTATCTTGCGGCAGTTGTGCGGGCGCCCGTTGTTAGGGCGACTGTTGTTCGGGCGACTGTCGTGCCGTCCGCAAGTCCGCGTCCGGATCTCCGAATGGTGTTGCCCATGTTCTCCAAGAACGCCCTCGATCGAGTTGGGATTGGTCCGGTAGCACGTGTCGGGATGTTAATGCTCCTGACAGTGGGCTGTAGATCATCGGACGACATGTTCGTATTGCAGAACGTGCGCGTGATCGATGGGACCGGAGCAGAGGTGTCACCCGTCACAAACGTTTGCGTACGTGCAGGTATGATCGTGGACGTGGCTTGCCCGCGCGATTCGTCCGGTGAGCAGATTGACCTGGACGGCAAATATCTTCTTCCCGGTTTTGTCGATCTGCACGTCCACTTCCCTCCAGATTCCGCCGTGCAGGAAGAAGTAGCCGCGCAACTTGTGCGGTACGGCGTAACAACCGTGCTGAACCCGGGCGCTCGGCCGGGAGCGGGTGTTGTTTTTCGCGACCGCCCGCCCGCCGCGCCACTGCGGATTCTCACCGCCGGCATCATCATCGACTCCCGTCCTGACCCGACCGAGGCTTTGGAATGGGCGACGTTTGTGACGAACGAACAGCAGGTGAGGGCCGAGGTTCAGCGCCAGGCGGCATCAGGCGTCGATTTTGTGAAGCAGACAAACACGGAATCCCAACCATCGGTCACTCGATTGCCACCACCTGGCTGGACGCCGCAAATTCCGGTACCAGTATGCTCGTGCACTCCGGATACAGCACGCCGATGGACGAACTCGTCAATCTTCCGGATCCGGAGTCGGCAACCGACGACGCGTGGTATGCCGGGTATGCCGACGCGCCAAACGGCGCCGGTTTTGATCGTCTCGTGCGCACACTCATCGAGCACGAGGTAACCGTGGTTCCAACGCTGGCAATCACGCGGGCCGGCGGACTGGGCAAAGACGCTGCGCTGCTACCGGAGTATGAAACCGACCTTGCTCCCGAAGCTGATCTGCCGGGATGGTGGTCAGATGGCTGGCGGGACGGTCACCCGCAATACGGTGAGGTCACCGAAGAGGAGGCCGTGCTTCTGGAGGAGGTGTACTGGCCCGCCGTCCTCAGCATCACACAAGCCATGTATACACGCGGTGTACACCTTGGCGTTGGATCGGATGTCGGCAACGCCTGGATCACGCCGGGTGCCTCCTTTCACCTCGAGATGGAGCTGTACCAGCGCGCGGGAATTCCGGCGTCAGCGATCATCCGCATGGCAACACGAAACGGTGCCGAGGCCCTCGGGCTTGAAGCCGAGCTTGGTACTGTCGAAGTCGGAAAACGGGCAGATCTGGTTGTGCTTGGATCAAACCCGCTCGACGACATCCGCAACACGCGAGACATCGACATGGTAATTGTAGACGGACGCCTCGTCGTCAACGAGTAAGTAGCAGGATGCAAACACGCACGGACGTAGATCACGAGCCGCAGGTCGTAGGCCGAGTTGTTGATGTCGTTCGCTATCCGGTCAAGTCGATGTCCGGCATTTCAACGGATTCGGCACATGTGGGCTGGCATGGCCTTGACGGCGACCGCCGATTTGCGTTTCGCCGATTGGGTGTGGCAGGTGGATTCCCCTGGCTGT
>JAUIJQ010000025.1 GCA_030431165.1 Rhodothermia bacterium
CGGGCGGAAACAAGATCCTCGGCCTGCTGGCGCGCATGGGGCTGGTCTCGGTCCATGCCGAGCTCGACCGCGGGCTGTCGTACAGCACCGCCAAGGGCGTCGAGCCGTCGAGCCCGAAGTTCGAGGCGATCGCCGATTCGATCCTCGAGCGCCGTGAGTGCGGGCACATCGTGTTCTTGCAGGCGATCGCCGGGCACCGGTGGTTGAAGGAGACCCTCGAACGCCGCGGCATCGCCGGCGAACACAGACCGTGGGTACCGCTCCAGCACAATTCGATACGCCGAGATCGCCCGCTCCAGTTCGTTATTGTTGAAGTAGGCGTCACCGATTGCGTATTGCGCTTTTGGCGCGAGCGGGTCGGATGGCGATTCGCGAAGCAATGCTTCAAACGACTGAACCGCCTGTCCGTAGCGCTGAGCCTGGAAGTGGCTGTCGCCGAGGCTGTAGCGCGCTTCTTCACGCCATCCGGAGTCACGGAAGGAGTCAAGCAGGCTCTCAAATGCGCGGACGGCACCGTCGAAGTCACCCGAGTTCTTGTACGCCTGGCCAACCTGATACTGGGCGTAGTCGTTCTGTTCGGCCGCCGCGAGCCTGTAAACGCGGATTGCATTACTGTACTGCTTCAACGCGAAATATGAGTCGCCAAGGCGAAGGCGCGCATCTTCCCGGTAGGGGACGAACGAGTCCTCCGACCGGTAACGCTCGAGAAACGACTCGAACTGTTGGGCGGCGTCTGTGTACCGCGACTGTTTGAAGTACGTCCATCCGAGCGCGTAGCGGGCGGCGTCTCCGTGAACGCCGCTCGGGTATTCCCGCAGGTACTGGGTAAACATGGATCCTGCGTCGCCGAACTGCTTGAGTTGAAAATGCGACTCAGCAGCCCAGAAGAGCGCCTCCTCGGCCTTTGCACTGTTCGGATTGTTCTCCCGGATTGACATGAACGCCGGGATGGCTGAGGAGTAGGCCTCTGTTCGGTAGAGCGTCCAGGCGCGTTGAAATACGATCTCGTCTTTGATTGCGGGATCAACCGCAGCGCGATCAATGGCTTCCTCGAAGTCGGCTAGGGCGGCATTGAAGTCCCCGCGAGCGACGTACGTGCTGGCTCTCAGGTTGTATGCCTGCCCACTGTACTCGCCGTCGGGGTGGCGCGACAACTGTCGGTCGAAGGCGTCGCCGGCAGCATCCCAGTTTCGATTTTCATAATGAGCCACGCCCAGCTCGAAGAGCGCCATTTCTTCCATGACGCCGCCGGGCCAGGTGTCGGCGGTACGCTGAAACAGTGAGATGGCTTCGGGCAGTTGCGTGCCCAGTTTGCGATTGACCGCCTGATAGTAGGTGGCACGCTGCGCAAGCTCATCGTCGTATCCGTCTGCGGCGCGCGCAAATTCATCAGCCGCCCACTGATACGCATTGGCAAAGTGGTAATTCCATCCCAACCCGTAGAGTGCGCGCCTGAAGAACGGACTGTCGGGGTAGTTCTCCGTGATGCGCCGATAGAACACAATTGCGTCTTCACTCTGCCGGAGCTGATTGTGCGACTCGGCTAGAAGGAAGATCGCGCGCTGCTGATCCTCACCCGTGAGGTACTCCACCTTTAATCCCGCTTCAGCAACGGCGCGCCTGTACTCGCCGAGTTCGTAGTACACCTCGGCCAACGTGATGCCGACGTTGCCGGCATGCGGCGACGACGGATACCGCGCTGACAGGGTCTCCAGCGCACGTGCTGCCTCCGCGTATCGATCACGTCGGAGTTCTGTGAAGGCCACAGCATATAACGCGGTTGGTGCCACATCAGCGGTTGGGTAAGCGTCAGCGGCACGCTGAAAGTAGGTGACGGCTTCCGATTCGCGACCCAACTTGATCATCGATTCGCCCATCCAGTACAGCGCTCGGGCTCCCTGGTTTGGCGGTGGGTCTGAGAGGAGAAACTCCTGGAACGTCGAGACGGCCGCCTCGTGATCTTCGCTCTCGTAGTAGTACTGTCCGAGTGCGAGGGTGGCTTTGCGGGCCAGGTCGTTCCCCGGGTATTCTCGCTGGAAGGAGCGGAAGAGCGTCGTAGCCGCGGCAGTTTCGCCGGCTGCCAGTCTGGACTCCGCCTCGTAGTAAAGCGCGTCGGCGGCTCTGATGTCGTTGGGATGTTCTTCCCGGAACGCCTCAAAAGCAGCCGCCGCGTGAACGTAGAGGCCGTCTGCATAGAGACGGAACGCGTCGTCGTACTGATCGGCGGGTGACGGTAGAGTACGCTGGGCGTAGGCGCTGGAGGCGCCGAGGCCGAGCGACGCAAAGAGTGCGAGCGCGCACGCGAAAAGTCGCAACGGCGTTCGTTGAGGGATGGGATGCCTGACCGAGGCGCGATGCGCCGGTGCAGGCATGCTGCAGGATGTCATCTGGCGGTGGTGGGAGTACGTTATCGCTACAGGACGCGCTATCCCGTACTTTTATTGCCCTGTTGCCATCCAGGTGGACGACACGGCGGACAAGCCGATCCAGGCGAAAGAATCTAACACGTAACGGCCGTTAAGATTCCGTCACGTTGGTGGTGGAGGCGTAAATTAGTCAAAATCTTGTTAACTACAGATAACTTCAGTCTCTACGTCACGTCATGCCCACCTTTGAGAACGTCGAGGTAATTGGGCCGAACGCCGAAGTCAACCGCGGTCGTGCGAGCCACGAGTCGGCCGATTCGGCTGCTCGGGACATCCCCGACACCGCGCCAATTGCTCAGTCGCGACCTGATTGGCTGAAATCCAACCGCCGCCTCGCTATCTTTGGAGCGTTCGCAGTAGGGGTGTTTCTCGGCGCGCTCGCACGGTCGTAACAGATTGCGCGGTCTTGCGACCCGGCCCCGATCTTGCCAGACATCGACCCACCACCATGGAAAGTCCGCCGATCCCCGACGAGATGGATGTAGACCTGGACGCAACGGAGACATCGGACACTCTGGAGACAATGGATACTATGGAGACAATCGATACGCCCGAAGATTCTTCGCCATTTGAGGGGCTGTCGGATCTTGCCGGCCGGCTGAATCTCCGTGATCTCGATTTTGAGGAGCTTGCAGCGTCAGGTGGTCGGTGGGTACGCGAACACCCGTTGGTATCAGTCGGCGTTGCTGCCGGGGTTGGATTTGTTCTCGGTGCTCTCGTTTGTGACCGTTCCAGCCGCCCTGACGACACCGGTAGCGTTATCAGGCAGGCCGCGGCCGACGTTGGACGCGAACTGGAATCCCAGGCTCTGGGTATCCGACGCGCCGCTGCCGAGAAGCTGGCGACGGCAGCGTCCAGCGTGGTTGATCCCGACAGCAAGGCAAGAACCGCGGCCGCTCATGCTGCGGAATCCGTGACCGATACCCTCAGGACGGCCGTAGCCGCACTCGCCATGAACAAGCTGGGCGAGTGGCTGCGTCGCGCCGTTTAGCCACCACTGTAAACAGGCGCCACCGGTCGGCGCACCACCGTTCCCATGCAGATTATCGTTGTAGGCACCGTTGCGTTTGATTCAATCGAGACGCCTTTCGGGTCAGTAGACAAGATCCTTGGCGGAAGCGCTGTATACATAACCCTTTCGGCCCGATTCTTCTGCCCGAAAGTCGGCCTCGTAGCAGTTGTTGGCGGTGATTTCCCCGAAGAGAACATCGAACTGCTCAGGTCGCGAGACATCGACGTTACCGGATTGCAGGTCATTGAAGACGAAGACACGTTCTTCTGGGCCGGCAAGTACCACTACGACCTCAACGAGCGGGAGACGCTGGCGACGCATCTCAATGTCCTGACCAGCTTTGAGCCCGTTGTGCCCGAGGCCTACACAAATGGATCGATCGTCTGCCTCGGCAACCTTGACCCGACTGTGCAGCAGTCGGTGCTCAAACAGGCCGCCAGCCCTCGTCTCGCCATCATGGACACGATGAACTTCTGGATCGATCAGACGCCCGATGCGCTTCGTGAGACGCTGGCGCTCGTTGACTCCCTGATCATCAATGATTCGGAGGCTCGGCAGTTGTCGGGAGAAGCCAACCTCGTACGGGCCGCAGCAGTCATTCGCGGGATGGGGCCGAGGAAGCTTGTCATCAAGAAGGGTGAACACGGGGCCCTGCTGTTCACAGACGAGGGCGTCTTCAGTGCGCCGGCTTATCCGCTCGAAGACATTCATGACCCAACAGGCGCAGGTGACTCGTTCATGGGCGGCCTTGTAGGCTACCTTGCAGCGCGTGGGGACCTGAGCGTCGAATCTTTCAAGAGTGCCGTAGTTTACGGCAGTGCCGTTGCATCGTACTGCGTCGAGAGATTTGGCCCCCAACGACTTCTTGAGATCACCCACGCGGATATCGAACGTCGCGTTGACGACTTCCGGACCATCGCCGAGATACCAGCGCCGGCTTCTGTTTTCGAAGCCTAGCACCTCCGGCTGTTGGCCGTCGCCAGATCGGCTTCTTGTGCTGGTCGTGTTCTTGTTGGCGGCAGGATGTTCGACCAACGATGACGCCACACGTGTGCCGGCAGATGCCGTGGTGACCACGGCAGCGTCGCAGTCAGTACCCGACGTCACGTGCGCATCCTGTCACGAAGACGTCTATCACTCCTATGATCAAACGGGCATGGGGCGATCCATGTCCAAGTTTGATCCGTTGAACGCGCCAGAGCAGTTCGACAATGCGGTTGTCTACAATGCCGCATCGTCGACATACTACGAATCGTTTCTGAACGGGGACTCTCTGTTCCAGCGATCATGGCGGCTCGACGACGCGGGTGAACGCTATGCAGAACGTGTGCTTCCGGCCGACCTTGTGGTGGGCTCCGGCAACGCAACGCGCTCGTACCTGACCGAGGTGAATGGTCGGTATACGGAAATGCCGCTAACGTGGTACATCGATCGCGCAGCCTGGGACGTTAGTCCGGGCTACGATCAACGCGACCAGGGATTTGCGCGACCGATCAATCTGGAATGCATGACGTGTCACAACGCAACGCCGACGTATTCACCGCACACGGTGAATCACTATCCGGAAGTTCCGCTTGGCATCGGGTGTGAGCGTTGTCATGGTGCGGGTGGGACACACGTGGAGCGCGCACTTGCCGGCCTCGTCGAGGATCGGGACAGTACCATTGTAAACCCGGCGGCACTCGATCGCGACCGTCAACTATCGGTGTGCCAGCAATGCCACCTCACGGGCATTTCTGTTTTTGCGGATGGCGAGGATCCGACAACGTTTGAGCCAGGAATGCTACTGGCAGCCCACCGTTCGGTGTTTGCGGAAGTCGAAGAATCAACGCCGGGTGCCCGATTTGGAATTGCCTCGCATGGCGTGCGGCTCGCGCAGAGCGAATGCTTCAAGCTGTCCGAGATGACCTGCACCACGTGTCACGATCCGCACCAGCCCGTTGCTTCACTCGATCCGGATTGGTTTAACGCCCGGTGCCAGGACTGCCATCAGGACGAACCCGCATCAACGACCTGTGCGCGCCCCGTGTCAGATCCCGCAGATCGGCTGACGGGCAACTGCGCGGGTTGCCACATGCAGAAAGGGGGGACCAGCGATATTCCGCATGTCACCTTTACTGACCACTGGATCCGTCCGGTACGAACCGGTGCGCCGCCGGCCGGTCCCATCGATTTTTCGGTTCGCAGACCCGATCCACTTACCCTTGTTCCTGTCGCTCAATCGGAGGCTTCCCGCAGCAACGCGCGTGTCGCTGACCTCGAGACGGCGATCGCTTACTTTGAGTTCTACGAGACGGTACATCAGCTTCCTGCTTATCTGGACTCTGTTATCACACTGACGTCCAGTGCGTTTGATTCCGGATTGGACAGGGTCGACGCACGCCTCGCCCGGGGCAAAGCGCACCTGGAGCGTGGTGAGTTCGCTCAGGCTGTAGAACATCTCGCGTCGGGTGCGGCGGCAGACCCTGCAAATGCGACAATTGCGTACTGGCACGCCGTGTCGCTGCAGCGCGCTGACCTGCTTGAGCAGGCGCTGACAGAAATCAGCCGGGCGGTCACCACCCAGCCACTTTTTGCCGAGGCACACCTGAAGCGTGGAGACCTGCTTTCAGCCCTGGGCCGGTTCGATGAGGCGGTTGCCGCGTATCGTCGCGTGATCGACCTCGACCCTGAACATCAGGCTGAAGCCTACAACAACGTCGGATTTCTCTACCTGCAGCAAAATGCAATCGCTGAAGGGGTGGCGATGATCGACAAAAGCCTCACCATTGACCCCGACGGTGTTGTAGCCCTGGTGAATGCTGCCACGGCACGCATGATACTGGCGCAATGGTCAGACGCTGAACCGTATCTCTTGCGCGCACTCGCAATTGATGACACGATGATCGGGGCATACGGCAATCTTGGCGTCGTGTACATGGAGACGGGACGGCGCGCCGAAGCCAGGCGAATGTTCCAGAAGGTCCTTGAGTTGACGCCCGGCGATCCACGTGCACAGGCAATGTTGCTCGAACTTGATCGCGAATAACTCGATGTACACCCCGCCATCAGGGAAATCAACCTGCCTGTCTGTGCTGCTTGCCGCGATGCTGCTTGCCGCGTTGGTGCTTCCGAATGTTGGCTGCCGGTCGGGGTCATCTGCCGAAGCGCTTGTGGTCGATATCGGTAAGCGCAATCCCGAGCAGCTCATGCGTTTCTATCTCGGTGCGATTGATGGCGTCGGCGGCGACTCGTTGCTCACCACCGACGGACGGCGGGTGGCCGTCCGTGGCGACAGGATTGAAGCGCTGACTGGATACCGCGCTGACACGAACAGCGATGGACGCCTGGACTGGGACGAGACGGTTGCGCTCGTTGCTGTTACGTACCGTGCCGGGGAGCGCTACCCGGCGACGCGGGACGAACTGGAGGCTCAGACTGACTACCGCAACGACGACGTGAGTTTTACGGTTGATTTGCAGGGTACCATGACCGTCGCGACGCGACGCATTTTTGTCCCGATGTCCGCTCTGCGTGCCGCTGTTGCGTCGGTTGATCCGGCCAACCCCCGCGTGATGTATCCGGTGTCTACGACCATAGTTGGCGAACACTGGCTTGATAATGCGCTGGCAGAAACGACGGTCATGACAAAGCGCCAGGATGGATTCTGGGATTACTACGTGTACAACGCGTCGGGGCAGCTCGCCGATAGCACGTCCACGGAGCCCCGTCCGTTGCAGTCTCCGACCCAGTGCGCGGGCTGTCACTTTGGTTCACGCACGTTCGAACCGGAGAAAAGCTTCCCGGCGCCGGCTCGACCGGGACCCGACGGACCGCGACAGTTTGTCTCAGACGTTCCGCGGGTTTCGCCGGATGTTGTGGCATTCTTTGACGAGCACCGGCGGCGCAGTGACACGGTCCTCGGAATTTATGCCACGTTGTTTGTTGGTCAACTGCAGGAAATGGCTGCAGCCGGCAACATATCTGACTCCGACAGGCGTATCTTGGCGACCTTGTTTGGCGAAGGTGAATAGCCAGAGATCGTTACATGGCACGAGGAACGGTTCGACTGATCAACGCGGTGTTCTACGCTCATCACGGCGTAATGAAGGAAGAGCACCGCGTAGGAGGTCGCTTTGAGGTGGATGTGGCAATGGATCTCGACTTCGCGGATGCCGCCGAAGCTGACGATCTTTCTCGCACAGTCGACTACGAACTTGTGTATCAGGATGTTCATCGTATCGTAACACAGAACAAGTTCTATCTCATCGAGCGGCTTGCGCTCCTGATTGCGAAGGCGGTACTTGATCGCAACCATCAAGTCGAGCAAGTCGAGGTCACGGTGCGCAAATCCAATCCGCCGGTCGGCGGTCCGTGTGACCGAGCAGAAGCGACGTATCGATTGGCACGCGGGGCCTGAGTTGTGTCACAGGACTCCACGGAACGGTACCACGACCGCGAGCTGAGCTGGCTCGCTTTTAACGCACGGGTCTTGCAGGAGGCAGGTGATCCCGGTGTTCCGCTGCTCGAGCGCCTCAAGTTTCTTGCGATATTCAGCTCAAACCTTGACGAGTTTTTCCGCGTACGCGTCGCGTCACTGCGAAGTCTGCTGCGGCTGAAAAAGAAGACCGTCAAACAACTCGGTTTTAATCCGAGAAAGCTGCTGCGTGCGATCCATCGGGAAGTTGTACGGCAGCAGAGGCTGTTCGGCGAGATCTTCTCGAACGAGATTCTGCCTGCGCTGGAAGAGAACGGGATATGCTTCTCGTTTGGCCATGACCTTTCGGAAGCCGAGAGTACGTTTGTTGAGCGCTACTTCCGTGAGCATGTCCAGCAGCGATTGAGCCCGAAGGTACTTGGTTCGGAAGGTGCTCCATTTCTGGAGAATCGCGCGATTTACCTGGTGACCGAGCTATGGCCGGATGGGGATCGCTCTACCGTTTTCCCTTCGGCGCCGGAGTACGGCATGGTACCGCTATATGGAGACGGCCTTAGTCGATTTGTCGAGATCAGCCGCGACGATGATCGCGCGCGCGTCATGTTCCTCGATGATATCATCCGGTCAAGCATGGGTAGATTATTTCCCGGGTATGATTGTGGCGAGGTCTACGCCGTCAAGGTGACCCGGGACGCTGAATTGTATCTCGACGACGAGTTTGGTGGCGACCTTGTTGAGATGATCAAGAAAAGTCTGGGCAAACGTGATCGCGGCTTGCCGACGCGCTTCCTGTACGATCTGCGGATGCCGTATCCCATGGTAACCGCCCTCAAGACGCAGTTTGGTCTGGAAGACGAAGATCTTGTCCTCGGCGGACAGTACCACAACTACTCCGATTTCTTCGCCTTTCCCGACTTTGGACGGAGCGATCTCGCTTCTACGCCGATGCCGCCGCTGGCACATCCAGACTTGTCTCGCGCCGACCCGGTCCTGGATGTTGTTGCGCGGCGCGACGTGCTGCTTCACTTTCCGTATCAGTCATTCGAGTCGGTCATCAGGCTGTTCGAAGAGGCGGCTGAAGATCCGACGGTAAGTGACATCCGAATCACGCTATACCGGGTTGCCAGTGATTCGCGCATTGCCAAAGCCCTGATTCGTGCTGCCACTCGTGGTGCACGCGTTACGGCTTTTGTGGAAGTGAAGGCCCGTTTTGACGAGGAGCCGAACCTGCGATGGGGCGACGAAATGGAGGCGGCTGGTGTACGCGTACTCTACAGCCTGCCGGGCCTGAAGGTACACTCGAAGCTCGCCGTCATAACGCGGTCTGCATCAGGCGGTGTTCAGCATTTTACCTATCTGGCTACGGGCAACTTCAACGAAAAGACGGCGCGCGTATACACCGATCACGCGCTCATTACAGCGAACCAGCGTTTCGCAAAAGACGCACTCCAGGTGTTCGACTTTCTGTCAGGAGGCGCCGACGAAGTGAAAGCAAAGTCGCTGCTCGTTGCGCCTTTTGGTCTTCGATCCGGATTTGAGAAACTGATCGACCGCGAGATTGCGAATGCGGAGAATGGCAAAGACGCGTGGATCCTGGCGAAGATGAACAGCCTGGAGGACGTGGCTATAATTGATCGCCTTTACGCCGCGAGTCGCGCTGGTGTCAAGGTGCGACTGGTTGTCCGCGGCATTTGCCGCCTCGTACCGGGTGTTCCGGGATTGAGCGACAACATTCGGGTCACCAGTATAGTTGACAGGTTTCTCGAACACGCGCGGGTGTACATGTTTTGCAACGACAACACCCCGGAGCTTTTTCTCGCATCGGCCGACTGGATGACACGCAATCTTGACCGACGGGTCGAAATTGCTTTTCCCGTAGCCGACGATGCGCTTCGATCTCAGTTGGAGGACATGCTGCTCGTGCAGTGCCGGGACAATCGGAAAGCGCGCATAGTCGACGACCGAATGCGCAACCGCTACGTCACAAACGACGAACCGCGGTGTCGGGCGCAGCTTGAGATCTACCAGTACGTAGCGGGCTTGTCGTCAGCGCGGGCACCCAGGGCGACACGAGTTGATTGGGAAGCGATTGCGGGAAGCGCAGGTCAGAACTGAAAACCCATTCCGATCGTGAACGCCGTGTCGTCTTCCGACAGCGCGTACGACGTGGTAAGGGTTATCGCGTCAAACGTGTTGAGCCACAGTCCGCCCCCGTAGCCCGCGTGCCACGTGTCTGATGACTCGCCGTCGGTGAACACGCGTCCGAGGTCGAGGAACCCAAGCACGCCAAGTGATCCCTGTGCGACGTAACTCGAGACAGTGGCCAGTTTGATGCGAAGTTCGGTGTTCTGGTAGAGGCTGGACCGACCCGCATACCGATCACCGCGATGACCACGGAGATTGGTTCTACCGCCAACGGTGTTCGCTTCGAAGAACGGGAAAGACCCGAGGTTGTGCGCCCCGCCGGCACGAAGCGCAAGCGTTACTTGGGGTCGGTAACTCGGGGATATGTAGAAGGCGAGGTCAGTGTGTAGCCGGGTAAAACTCTGGGTAGCGCCGGAGATACCAAACCGGAAATCAGCGCCTCCGGTCCATCGTGCTCCTTGTTTCGGATTTGCGCTGTTATCAACTGCGGTCACCGAAGAGCCCACCGTGAATCCGGCGAACCACTGATCGGCGAACGTGTTCTCCGCGATACCGGGTTGCTGGGCGAGGAAGCGATCCGACTCTTGTCGTACGTCAGTGAACTGTACAAACGGGCCGACGTGCAGCCCGAGAATACCACCCACGGTACGTTCGAGTGCGGGACGAACTTCGACGCGTGCGAGCCTGGCCTGATAGTAGGTCCGGTCTTCGACGGTATTGTCGGTCTCGTTGCCCAGTCCGTAATAGTTGCGGATGTTATTCGGCGTGAGCACATCAAACCCCATCCGCACCATCCATGGTGAGCCCAGCATCGTCCATGCTCCGGCATATCGGATATTGAAAGCGCGGGTACGGGCCGCCACGTTTGCGACGATTCTGTGCTGTGAGGCAAACGGCATACGTCTGAACCCGTGGCGCGTTGTAATCACGCCTCCGCCGAAGAAGAAGCCGTCGTCGTCGTTTCGTTCAAAGTAGAGCTGCGGTAGCGCGACGTTATACTTGAAGTCCCGGGAATTGTACGTATTCAGTAGCGGATCGTCCGTTATGAGGACACGTGTCTGCTGCGCTCCCTGAATGTCGGTGCCGCGATCTGTGTCAACGAAAAGACCAGTTCGGCCCGAGCTTCCTATGTAGCCCTGGTCGTTCAGCTCATCTTTTCCAGCGCCACCTACCGCGATAACGTTGATCGATCGCCTGCCGGTACCGCTAAAGGCGAAGCGATCTTGACCACCAAGGCCAAACAGCCTGATCTCGCGCGTCTCCGAAGGCGAGAATGTTCGGTCGAAAATCAGGGTGCGAATCTCGCCCTCTTTTGAAGTCTTGAACACACGAACGGTAACGCTGCCGCCGGCGTGTCTGTCAACCTCGAAGCGCTCGTGCTTGTCGCTTCCGACAATGTCCACCACGCGCGCAATCAACCGATAGTATGTGCGCGCGGCATCCGGCAACTCCTGAGCGCGGGAAAGGAGGTTCCTTCGGATCCGATCACCGTCCAGCGCGCGAATTGTGTCAGGCATCTGCGCCAGTGCTTCTTCAATTACGTCGGACGTGATCGCGTCCCGGATTGACTCAGCCGTTGCGACCCACTGTTCCTCGGTCAGCATGGCCAGGAAGCGCCTGTCCTGCTCAAGGCCGTTCGTCGATAACCCCTTTATGTTTCCGAACCGACTGTTGAAGGATTGGAACTTCGGATCGAACTGCGGTGCCAGCACCGACACAAGTCCGTTCATCCGATTAAAGACCCAGTCGCGGTCCCTCGGGATCGGGCGGTACAGATCACCCTGACCATCGGGGTCGTCAAATCGGGCCCAGCGCCATTGACCGCGGTGCCGGTCCCAGTCGCCAAGCAGCATGTCGAACAGACGCACGCGAACAAAAGCGTCGGCGTCGATCCTGTTGTCGTTGTCATCCCGCAACTCATCGTAGAGCTTGGTCGCACTGACGACCTTCCTGGAATTACCATAGTTGTCGTATGCAGATACGTCATCATCTGGCCGGTGCTCGAGCATCATGAGCTGGTTCCCAAAGGTGTCCCGGTAGGGCCCTAACCGCGGGTCATCCGGGACAAAGACGAGCTGTGGCTCGGTGTGGTAGACACCAACCGCCCTTGCCAACGGCGGAATGGCGAATGCCCCATACGGATTGATCGACGAGATCTGATCCTGCACGATATCGGTCGCCACCGTGCCCTGTAGCGCCACTGGGACTGTCGCCGCCGGGTCTTTGTCCAACGACCGCAGCACATACTCCTGTCCATCGTCGGCGCGTAGCCGCAACGACACGGTCTGCATGCCACCGCCGCGTTTGACCGGGGTAAGTCCGCCATAGGCCGATCCCAGATCGAGTACGGGCGCAACAACAGGGGCGGTCCAAAGGGCCCGGTTGTGGGAACCGAGTACCGCCGCCTTGATCCCGGATGCATGATAGCCGGGATTGATGGCCCGCGTTACCGTACTGTCAGCATAGTCTGGCGTCTTACTCGACTCGGCGATTTCCCCCGACACGCTTCGCGGAGCTGATAGCTCGACTGCGTAGAGCATCGTAGAGGTGCCGCCTTCACCCGCAGACCAGAACGCGGCCCACGAACTTCCGTCTTCGTAGTACGAGACTGTTGCGTATCCAAGTTCGGATGCGGCGAACTCGATGTCCCCGCCGCCCGAGACGTACGCGGGGCCAGACGTTGCGCCTGAAACGATGTGGTGGATCGGGTTGTGCGGCGCGCCAACACGGAAGTACTGCATGTTGTGCTCGTGACCGGACGCATACACGAGATGATCATTGCGTCTTCCGGCCGTCTCGATGACTGTCCGCAGTGTTCGGTAGCGCCGGTTGGGAAGATCCTGGCGCCCACCGAACAGGCGGGTCGCGAGTACCGCGAGTGAGCCTACACCCGGGAGTGGGAGGTACGCATTGTCTTTCGCCATCGTAAGCGGGAAGAGGTGCACCTTCGCCGGCCAGTGGCCGTTGTGCGTCCCGCGAGAATAGACCGGATGGTGGCCGATCAGCAGCACGTGATCGCCCTCGTGTTTCTCGAGTACGTCAGTAAGTGCATAGATGAAGTCGAGATCTTCATCGATCTCGTAGTCGCCCGACTCGCCAAACGGTTTTTCTTCTTTGGTTAGCCACCACTCTGTATCAATCGCCACGAGAATGACGTCGTCGGCAAGTTCAACGACTTCGGGGCCCGGCAGAGCACCTGATGGGCGGAAGGTATCTTCGCCGAGTTTGTCTTCGACGTAGCGCTCCATACGCTGGACGAACTCGGGACCCGTTGGTCCCGAATCATTCCAATCGTGGTTGCCCGGGACAAAAACGGGTGTTCCACCAAACTGCGCCGCGAAGTCAATGAGTATGTCCAGCCGCGCCTCGGCTCGGGCACGGCGAACAGAAGCCGAGTCCGGCAATCCGCAGCAGTAAACGTTGTCTCCGATATAAACGAGGGAGCGGGAAGCCGGCGCCGACGCGGCCGACTGCTGAACGGCGTGCAGCACGGGCGGCAACTTATCGGCCGGATCGATGAGGCCGATGTCGCCAAGCAGATACGAACGGTGAATTTCGCCGGACTCAGGAAGCGTGTGCAGGCCGCCGGGTCCATCAGCTGCCGTATAGGGCGTGGAGGCACAACCCGCACCGACAACAATTGCGATGGCGAGTGCTGCGCAAGTTACAGAGGCCCACAGGAACTGCCCCCTTGCCCTACGGGGAGCGGGGGGAGAACCGTGCGAGGTAGCCGTTTGAGCTTCCCTCAGAAGCGACATAGGCGGTACCATCCGACAGGAAAGCAAATCCCTCAGGCTGAGGAAAGACATCCGAGTCCAGGCGCGTTGCAGAGATGACTGTGCCACCGCCGTCAAGCACCACGACGGCGGGGATATTCGAAGAAAGGAGATAAATCTGGCCACTATGGGGGTGAACGGCAATTGCTGACGGTTTGAACCGGTCAGCAATCTTCTT
>JAUIJQ010000026.1 GCA_030431165.1 Rhodothermia bacterium
CGCGACACGCGTCACGTCTTCCGCCCACGACATGCTCTTGATGTCGCGCTCCGAAATCGTCTGCATCGACGCAATGGGCGCGCCCATGATCGAGAACCGACCGGGCGTAACGACAACCTCCATCAAAGTGATTGTCGATATGGTGAGTTCGATCTCACCAAGATCGACGCGCTCTCCCGGTCGGTCGGGTAGAGGAATAATCCTCTCGTCGAAGCCGACCGACGAGACCAATAGCGCGTCGGTATCCGAAGAAACCTGGAGCTGAAAGCGTCCGTCGTCATTGGTGACGGAACCCGTAACACTGCCGTCGGCGCTGCCTCGTGTGCGCACGTGTGCGCCCGTCAAAGGCAGCCCGGTGCCTGCCTCGACGACACGGCCGGTGACGACGACCTGTGACGGTTGGGCAAGCGATTCATCGGCGAGAAGACTTGCACTCGTGAAGACGGCGACAACGAGGGTGACCGGTATAAACAGGCGCGACATACAGCGTTGCGGTTTGTGAGACGCAACTGTATAACCCCCGAAGTGCGCTGACTACGTAAACCGGTACAAGACCAGGTTGTACCTTGCGCAATACCCCTTCTCAAGCTCCGTGCATATCCAAAAGCCCCATGCGCAAGTTCCTCTTTGTTTCATTTGACGCCCTGATCACCGACATCGCGTGGCGCGTTGCTCGCGAAGGCCATGACGTTAGGTTGTACATCGACCACGCCGAGAAACAGCGCATCGGCGACGGGTTTGTCGACAAGAGCAACGACTGGCGAAAAGACGTCGATTGGGCCGACGTCATCGTGTTTGATGACGTATTGGGAATGGGTGCGTGGGCCGCGGAGCTGCGTGCCGCCGGCAAACACGTCGTTGGTGGAACCGCCTACACCGACCAACTCGAAGACGACCGATCGTTCGGACAATCCGAACTGAAGAAACACGGCGTCACGATTCTTCCGTTCAGGGAGTTCGACTCGTTCGATGACGCCATCGCGTTTGTGCGCGAGTCACCGGCCGCATACGTCGTCAAGCCAAGCGGCGAGGCGCAGAACATCAAGCGGCTTCTGTTTGTCGGGCAGGAGGATGACGGCAAAGATGTCATCCAGGTGCTCGAGACCTACAAGAAACTCTACAGCGAGCAGGTCAAGGTCTTCCAGCTTCAGAAGCGCGTCAAAGGTGTCGAGGTAGCCGTTGGTGCGTTCTTTAACGGAAAGCAGTTTGTGTCGCCGATCAACATCAACTTCGAGCACAAGAAGCTCTTTCCCGGGAATATCGGTCCGTCGACAGGCGAGATGGGTACGTTGATGTACTGGTCGGAGAAGAACCGCTTGTACAACCGAACGCTCGCCCGGCTTGAGTCAACGCTGGCCGCGGAAGGCTACGTCGGATACATCGACCTCAACTGCATCGTCAACAACCAGGGGATCTACCCGCTTGAGTTCACGTCGCGGTTCGGCTACCCGACGATCATGATTCAGGCTGCGGGGATGTTGACGCCGGTTGGTGATTTCCTTGGCGGTCTGGCCGACGGTTCGCTGGACAAGTTCCGAACGCGATCTGGTTTCCAGATTGGTGTGCGCATTGTTGTGCCACCGTATCCGTACCAGGACATGGACGCGTTTCGCGCGATGTCGCAGGATGCAGCAATTCTCTTCAAGCGGCCGAATTACGACGGCATCTGCATAGAGGACGTCCGCGAGGAGCGCGGGGAATGGCTGATTGCCGGTGTGTCGGGCGTTGCCCTCGTCGTCGTCGGGCTGGGCCAGACCGTCAAGCAAGCCCAGGCGCAGGCGTACCAGCGCATCCAGAATATCATGATCCCGAACATGTACTACCGGACCGACATCGGCGATCGGTGGTTCGAAGACTCCGACCGGCTGCACAACTGGGGATACCTGCGCGAGGGATAGCGGGCCCACGCAGGCCACCAAATCAGGAGACTGGCATACCTAGTTGACTTAGGTATTGGAAGATCCGATATTACCTAACACCATTAGGTATTTCGGATTTGTCATGCTCCCGCGCGAACTGAAGGCGGCATCCGCCAAACCACTCATCCTGTCAATTCTCGCCCGCGGCGAGGGCTACGGCTACCAGATCCTGCAGGATATCGGTGAACTATCGGGCGGGGCGTGGTCGTGGTCAGAGGCGATGCTCTACCCGGTCCTGCACCGACTGAAGTCGGAGGGGCTCGTCCAGTCGCGCTGGAGCGCTGAGAGCGGACGCAGACGCAAGTACTACCGACTCACCGACAAAGGGCGCGAGGCACTGCAGATCGAGCGCAGTCACTGGCTCAATGTGCACGGGGCGCTCGAGCAGCTCTGGAAACAGCTTGATACCGGCACGGGCGAAGTTGCTGTGACAAAAAGCGCCACAGGTGGATAGCCATGCCGTTCGACCTGGAGACCGCCGTTGCTGACTGGCGACGCCACATCACGCGCCGGCTCGACGCCCACCGCAGCACACTTGAACCCGGTGACATCGACGAGCTCGAATGCCACCTGAGGGACGCTGTTGACGAACTCATCGCCAACGGCCACGCGCCAGACAAGGCGTTTCGTATCGCAGCGCAGCGCATCGCACACGGCTTCGACGAAGCGGCGGACGAGTATCGATTTCGCAGTGTACACGTTGACCCGGTTTCGCGCTGGCGGTCAGCGGCCTGGGTGCCGACGATGTTACCCGGAACGGTCAAGGTGATGCTCCGCAACTTCAAGCGGCAGCCCGGTTTCTCCGTGATCAACGTCGTGGGCCTTGCACTGGGCATCGCTTGCTGCCTGATCATCTCCCTGTACATCGTTGACGAGTTCAGCTTCGACACCTTCCACGAAAAATCCGACCGCATCTATCGCGTTGATCAGACGAATGTGTGGGCGGATTTTGTTGGGCGGTTTTCGTCGACGGGTCCGGGCGTTGCGCCAACGCTTGCGTCGCGCATCCCGGAGATCGAGACGTACGTGCGCGTGAACAATCCGCCGGACTGGCTCGTCACCGTTGTCGATGACGCACCCGGCGAAGCCCCGGCAACGGCAGATCCGCGCTTCTTTGAGGAGCCACGCGTGTTGATGGCCGACTCGACCTTTTTCGACGTGTTCACGTTCGAGTTCGTCGAGGGCACACCGGCATCCGCGCTTGTTGCGCCGTACTCGCTTGTAATAACCGAGAGCACACGCGAGAAGTACTTCGGTGACAAGCGAGCCCTGGGCAGGATGGTGCGCGTCGGCAATCCGGGGGCCGAGGAGCGGTACCAGATCACCGGCGTCATTGCTGACGTCCCGCGAAACGCCCACTTCAGGTTTGACCTGCTGGCGTCGCTTTCGTCACACGCGGGCATGCGACAGCGGCCCGACGCCTGGGTGTGGACGGTGTTTGTCACGTACGTCGTGCTGGAAGAAGGGGCGTCGATTAATGCCGTACGCGCAAAACTGGACGACGCGGTTGCCGATGAGGCAAACGCCCGGTTGTTCTCTGCCTTCGGAACGGACGCTGCGGGCCTGGCTGCATCCGGAAAAGCGTGGCGGATGTTCTTCACGCCCCTGACGGATATCCACCTGCGCGCTAACGACGCGGGGAACCGCATCGGCGTTGTGAGTGACATCCTGTACATCTACGTGTTCGCGACAGTCGCGGTGCTGATCATTGTGCTTGCCAGCATCAACTTCATGAACCTGTCATCCGCCCGATCGGTGCACCGGTCAAAAGAAGTTGGGATCCGGAAGGCACTCGGGTCGCGAAGGTCGGCGCTGATCGGTCAGTTCCTGGTCGAGGCAATTGCATTCAGCCTCGTTGCCCTCGTGCTCGCGCTCACCGTGGCGTCATTTGCGCTTGAGCCATTCAACGAACTGTCGGGCAAACATCTCACGCTCGGCGCACTGTGGCGGCCGCAGACATTGATCGCAACGACGCTGTTTGCCATCGCAGTTGGGTTTGTATCCGGACTCTATCCGGCGCTCTACTTGTCCTCTTTTAGTCCGATTGACGCGCTGAGGCGTGGTCCACGGGTGGGCGCCAGGCGCCTTTCGTTGCCCGGGCTTCGAACCGTACTTGTTGGCTTCCAGTTTGTCATCTCGATTCTGCTCATCGCGTGCAGCCTGGTGATACAGAAGCAACTCCACTACGTGCAGACAAAGAACCTCGGTTTTGATCGGGAGAACGTGCTGGTTGTCGGCAACGTGGAGAAGCTCGGTGAGCAGACGGATGCCTTCCGCGAGCGGTTGGCCGGCATGCCGGGCGTGATCGGCGTTGCGCGTTCGAACGCGGTACCCCCGCGGGTGTGGTACGAAGACTTCGCGACGGTGGACGGGGCAGGCGGCGCCGAGATCGCGATGAACTCAATGGCTGTGGACGATCGATTCATCAGGACGCTCGGGTTTGACTTAATTGCCGGCCGGGCCTTCGACGAAGCTACCGCAGCCAATGAGCGCTATGTCGTTTTGAACGAGTCGGCAGTTAGGCAACTACCGTGGCCCGATGCTGTGAGGCAGGCCGACAACTTCCCACTCGGACAATCGGTTGCGTGGGCCGGCGGAGACGGGTGGTGGGAGATTGTCGGCGTAGTGCGCGACTTCAACATCGGATCACTCCGCCAGGAGATCCAACCGCTCGCGATCTTCCATGAATCCGCTGCAATCTGGCAGGGGCCCAATCGATTCTTTGCGGTGCGCCTGCGCGGGGACGGCGACGCGGCGACAGTCATTCGCAGTATTCAGCGCGAGTGGCAGACCTTCGCGGGCGCGTTGCCGTTCGAGTACACGTTCCTGGAAGCAGACCTTGCAGACCAATACGAGGCAGAAATCCGGGTCGGCACAGTCGTCAACGTGTTTACGGCGTTCGCGATCTTCATCGCGTTGCTCGGGCTTTTTGCACTGGTCTCATTCTCAATTGAACGAAAGACGAGAGAGATCGGCGTGCGCAAGGTCCTTGGTGCGTCGGCGTCAAGCATCGTGCTGTTGTTGTCACGCGAGATGACACGCCTGATCCTCGTCGCTGTAGTGGTCGCGTTGCCGGCTGCGTGGTTCCTGATGGACAACTGGCTGCAGGATTTCCGGTACCGAATCGATCTGGGTCCGGGCGTATTTATTCTCGCCGGACTCATCACGCTCGTTCTGGCCTGGACCGCGCTTGGCTACCAGACGGTCAAGGCCTCACTACAAAATCCTGTATTGAGCCTGCGATCGGAGTGAGGCTCGCCAGCCCGCTGCTGCGCCAGTCGCAACCCAGCCCAACACGTCGTATGCGGGGACGGTGACTACGCCGGGCGTCCACTTTCAGTCACCGCGCTTGCCCCGTTCTGCTTCACGGTACCATTCCGCGCGATTATCACGTTTATATGGTCACAACCCAGATCTCCTGATACGCGTGCCAAGTACTCCTTCTGATCAAGCGCCCGCTGGTGCTCCGGTGTCGCGGCTGCGTGAACGGCCGTGTGTACCGGCGGCTTGCGTGTTGATCCTGTTTGTCGGCATCCTCGCCGGCTGCGCTCCGCGCCCGAGTGAACCACCCGCTGAACTGAGACGAAGCGTGATTGAGCAATACGCTGTCGGCGTGCACACGCTGTACGCTCGCAGCCTCGCGTCGGCGCGCGTACTCGACGAGATCATTGACACCTTTGTAACCGAGCCGACGCAGTCCAACCTCGATGCCGCGAGGCGCGCGTGGCTTGCCGCGCGCACCGACTACAGTCCGACCGAAGTGTATCGCTTCTACGGTGGCCCGATTGACGAAGACTACAGTGGTGTTGAGGGCTACCTGAACGCGTGGCCCCTGGACGAGAGCTACATCGACTACGTTGTTGGCTATCCACAGGCCGGCATCATCAACCGCCCCGAAGAGTTTCCTGTTATCAACCTCACGCTCCTGCTCGCCAGGAACGGCGTTGGCGGTGAAGGCAACATTTCGACGGGCTGGCACGCCGTTGAATTCCTGCTCTGGGGACAGGACCTCAGCGCGGATGGTCCTGGCGATCGCCCGGTATCCGACTTCACGACGGCGCCGAATGCTGATCGCCGTCGCGAGTACCTCGCGGTAACAAGCGACCTGCTGATCTCTCACCTCAGCCAGATGGTGAATGCCTGGTCGCCCGATGCTGGAAACAACTACCGCCGACAGTTTCTCGCGCTGCCGGACGAGGAGGCCATCCGAAAAATGCTTACGGGGATCGGCGAGCTGAGTCGTGGCGAGTTGGCCGGTGAACGCATGTTCGTCGCGTACTCCGAACGAACACAGGAGGATGAAACGTCGTGCTTTTCCGATAACTCCATCGAGGACATCATCGACAACATCCGCGGCATTCAGATGGTGTACAGCGGCGACTACGGTGTAACGCCAGGGCCGGGTATCGACGAACTTGTCGCAAGTGTCGACCCCGAGCTTGCTGAGCGTCTCCATCAGGAGATTATTCGCAGCATGCACCTCGCTCGCGAAATCCCTGCCCCTTTTGACCAACACCTGCGTGCTGAATTACCCGATGATTCGCCCGGGCGCATGAAGATCATGGAGACGATCATCTCGCTCGAAGAGCAGACCGACACCATTATTGAGGCCGGCGAGACCGTCGGCGTTCCGATCAGCGTCTCGTAGCAAATCTCGATGCGGTTCGCCATCGAACATATCAGGACGCCACGTGCCCCCACCACCTTGTCACGCTGCGCGACGAGTGTGATCCTTCTATTCCTTCTTGCCGGATGCACCCAGCGCGACGCCGCTCTCGACGGCAACGGCGTCGATCTTCAAATCGTTGAAGAGAAGCTCGGAGGCGAAACAACAGCGTACACGGTAAACCGATCCGCCTTCAAACTTTCTGCCCGCAACCTGAGCACAGAGAACCATCGCACGTTCAAGGTCGGCGACAGCTTCTTTAACCAGAACTGGATCACGGCACCAGCGTCGGCAGCGGGGCGCGACGGGCTCGGCCCTACATTCAACGCAATGGCTTGCTCAGCCTGCCACCCCGACGACGGCCGCGGTAAACCGCCACACGATGAATACGACCCGAGCCGGGGTTTCCTCATTCGCCTCAGCATTTCCGGGCCGGATGGTTCCGACCAACCCATTGATGAGCCAACGTACGGCGGCCAGCTACAGGACCGGGCGATCCTTGGCGTCCCAGCAGAAGGTTCGATACTGATTCACCGCCGCGAGTGGCGCCAGCAATTTGCCGACAGCACCTACTACACGCTCGTTGAACCGACTTACGAAATCACGGATCTCGCTTTGGGTCCGCTGCACCCGGATGTCATGATGTCGCCGCGCGTGGCACCCGTCATGATCGGACTCGGGTTGTTGGAGGCGATCCCCGAGGCGGATATCCTCGCGGCGGCTGATTCCGACGATCACGACGGCGACGGCATCTCAGGTCGCCCGAATATGGTTCCGGATCTGCGCACAGGACAGACTGTGCTTGGTCGATTCGGATGGAAAGCCGGGCAACCCACCGTTGAACAGCAAACGGCAAGCGCGTTAAGAGATGACCTTGGGATTACAAATCCGCTGTTCCCTGACGAGAACTGTCCGCTGCCGCAGCGGCTCTGTGCAGCCGCACCAAACGGCGGTGAGCCCGAGCTTCCGCAAAGCCGCCTCAACAAGATCGTGCTGTATACCCAGACGCTAGCGGTACCGGCGATGCGCGATATCGATGACCCCGAGGTTCTCCAAGGGGCGAGGCTTTTTGTTGATACCGGGTGTGCCTCATGCCACACACCGTCATACACAACAGGTGAGCACGTCGTCGATGAGTTGAGCAACCAGCGGATATATCCGTTTACCGATTTGTTGCTGCACGACATGGGTCCCGACCTGGCTGACAATCGGCCTGAGCACGAAGCCACTGGTCGCGAGTGGAGAACGCCGCCACTCTGGGGCATCGGATTGGTGTACACTGTCAATCGCCATACACGATTCCTGCACGACGGGCGTGCGCGAAGCCTGACGGAGGCAATCCTGTGGCATGGCGGCGAAGCCGAACCGGCGCGCGAGCGATTCAGGAGGATGTCGGTGGAAGAGCGGGCTGCGTTGGTGCGCTTCCTGGAGTCGCTGTAGAGCCAGTCTCACATCCGCGTACGCATTCGGGCTCTTCGAGCGGTGCCTACTTCGCGGGACGGCAGTGTGCGATCTCTTCCTGGCTCAATTCAAAAGCAGAGACCAGAAACTGCCGGGAAAGTTGCGGTGCAAGTTGTCGGTCCTGGTCGTGCCCGGCGTCCGGGTGAAAACGGATGTCGAGACACCCCTCGGGCCTGTCTGCATCTGCATAACGATCGACAAATCCGGTCCCGTTGACGCTCGGCACGATGGAGTCCTCCAGGCCCCAGTGCACCTGCGCGAGTGGCAACCCCCCGGCAAAGTACATGGCTGAGCTGGCGATCATGTGCAAGCGTGTTTCATCCAGGCCGCGCCGGCCTTCGATGGCCGGGTCGAGAAAGTAGTTGATGAACTGTCCGCCGGTCTCACCGGGCTCCGCGTGGTTGCGTAATCCGTCAGCCACAAGCTCCTGCTGTGTCCAGCCCACAAGGTCCATCCGCGAAAACCAGTCGGTTGGAGCCGCCCAGGAAACAACGCAGTCGACTCGCGCCTCACGGATCCCCGTCAATAGCGCCACGGCACCACCGCGGCTCCGGCCAAACACACAGACGCGCGATGTGTCTGCCTCGGGTGTCAGCTGCATCGCGGCGCGCAGGAACGCAATCGTGTCGTCAGTTGCGCCATCCCACGCGTCCCGGCGGTCACCCTCAGACGTTAGCGTATCCGCCCCAATCACGATGCGTTCACCGCGGTAGGACGGCGCAACGTAAATCACATCGCCACGCGAGGCAGCCATCAGGTGCGGACTCGTCAAGCCGTCGGGCACCTCGAGTGGCGGGAAGCTCGGCGAAACGCCTTTGGTCTCAACAAGCAACGGGAGCCGCCTCCCCGCGGCACCTTCCGGGACGATGACGACACCTACGTGGCGCGCGTCGTGTACCGTATGCTCGACAAACCGCGCCTCTGCCGCCGTGTCATTAAGGTCAATGTTGCGACGCATGATGATCCTGGCGTTTCGCGGATTCAGGTCGCGCCTTCTCCACGACTCCCGAACGCGCTCGATCTCAGCGGACGTTGGCTGCAGGAACAGATCCTGCAGCGGGAACGGTAGGTGCCAGTCTCCTGCTGCAGCGGGACTCGTTGCGCCGGTGATCCGATTCAGTGACGCGGCGGCCGCGGGATTGGACGGATCAAGTTCCAGTGCACGCTCCCACGCGGTCGTTGCATCTGCGCGGTGGTCGGCGAGCAGCAACGCATCACCGCGTGCCGCATGTATGTCGGGCTCATCGGGCAGTAGACGGCTTAGCTCTTCGAGGAATGTGACGGCTTCTTGTGAGCGCGTCGGTGCTGACCGCATGAACCGTCGCGCGACATAGACAAAGCGATCAGCACCGTCGGGTTCAGCGGCAACGTAGCGGCGGGCGGCATCAGCCGGATGCCCGTCGAGCAACAACTGGATCGGGCGCGGTGATTCGCTGTCGAGCCGCACATACCGGGTGTTGTCAGACAAGCCGTGGATGGAGGCATCCGATACGACGCCTGTCCCCTGCATGGCAAAACGCACCCCGAACCGGCCGTGTGTCGATACGACAAACGAATCAGCACTGACGCGGGACAGCACCATGGGTCCACTCCACAGCGCGGGCCACATGAGGAGCTCCCCGTTTCGAGCGCTGAACGACACAACGGAGTCGCTCAGCTCACCACGAGGGTGGACATCGCCGAAGGTGCCGGCAAACGCTGTCATGTCTGCTTCGTCGATGGGCGAGCAGCCGGATATCGTCAGTCCAGCAACCGCAAGAAGCAGGGCGGCGGTGTGCACTAGACTGAACGCGGCAGAAGGACGAGGGAGGGTAATGCGCACGAGTGCTCTGGCAGTTTATGCGGGGCCGACCGGGGATATGCTATATTTATAGCACACCCGTCTTATGCGCAACTATTGGCCGGAAGTTGCACCACCAGGGGGCGGGGACAGGATTAGGGTCCGGGCGCGGGGCTAGAGAAGATTCCAGCGCACGAAAAACTCTGTCACAAGCACCCCGCTGATCAGGAAGAGCGTTGTCGGGAGAACGCTCAGCAGCACGCCCTTCCACCCCGCTGCGCGCGACCTGAATGACAGGAGCCAGAGCACCGCGTAGACAAGGAATCCGACTACGACCAGCGCAGGCAGAAAAGCCCACGGCGCCAGCTCGGACGGAAGCCCAAACACGAGCTCCGGCCGTGCACGCAGGAGCGGTATGAAGTACAAGACGGTGTATGCCAGGAGGGCCGCGGATGTCAGGAATCCGGCCAGGTGCATCGCCCGCCTCAGCATTCGCTGCCGAGGCTTCTCACGCATTGACGAGCGGCGACGCAACAAACGGATGCCGCCAACAATCGGCCAGACCAGGTAAGCCAGCGCAACAAGGAGCACCACGCCGAAGATCTCATTGACGTAGCCGTTGCCGCTGAAGAATCCGGTCCTCTCCCACACAACAGGTACGTATCCGCCCGCAATGCGATCATTGAAGAACGCATGCGTGACGTTGCCGTCGTCACCAGCTTCAAAGACCAACGCGCGCTGCGGATCAGTCTCGTGGCGGAAGAGTCCGTTGTCCTCCGGCACATAAACGTTCATCGCACCGTCGTGCCACAGAGCGAGGTTGCCCTCCCCGGTCTCGTAGATGTTGCGCACCTCGAAGTTCAGCAGCTTCTCGACGCTTGTTCGATCGTAACGGTTGCTGCGATACTCACCCGCAAACGCGGAGGCGTCGATCGCGCCGGCAGGCCGCGCCATCTGCGAGCCACCCGCTCTCGCCCCCTGGGGTGCGGCATCAGCCCCTGCCAGCGCACGCGTCGCGGCAAAAACAAACCGCTCAACCGGCGCATCATTGCTTGCGTTGACGGATGCGAACAATCCGATACCCTGCTCAGGCAATACGGCCATGTAGGACACAAAGCCAGGAACGCTTCCGCCTTTCCCAAATCCGCGCACGGTTCCCCAGCGGCTTTCTTCCAGACCGAAGGTGTTTCCCATCAGCGCCGGATGCATAGTCTGCTGCACCGACAACATCTGCGCGGTTTCCTCAGCGGCCAGGACAGGCTCACCTTCATTGAGCAGCGCTAACAGCAACTGCCGCATATCCAACGCCGACGCAAGCAGGCTGCCCGCAGGCGTCACCGGACGATGAAGCGTCGGCGCCGCCTCGAACGAGTCACCGCGTTTTGCGTATCCGACCGCCCTCGTACCCCGCGCGTCGGCGCCATAACCGGCGAAGCGCATGCCAAGCGGCCGAAGCACTGTTTGCGTCGCCGATTCGGCAAACGATAACCCCGACGCCCGCTCGACAAGGTATCCCGCAAGCCCGAACCCGTAGTTCGAGTAGCTGATGTAGGCGCCAGGCTCCGCAAAAAATGTCGGGAAGCTGCTTCTGAGATGATCATCCAGCGTCGGCAGCCCGTCGGCGGTACGTTGAGCGTAGCCAATCGCCCTGTCGTTGAGTCCGCCGCTGTGCGTCAACAAGTGATGTATCGTGAGCGGCGTCTCGCCGGGTGGCTCCAGCTCCCAACCGTCCAGATACATGGTGAGGTCAGCGTGGAGGTCCAGCAACCCGCGGTCAACGAGCTGCAGGGTAGCGATTGCCGTCACCACCTTCCCGATGGATCCAACTTCAAACAACGTCGAGTCGGTCACGGATAATTGCGCGTCGGTCTGGCAGACTCCGTACGTCGCAACAAACGTCTCGCCTCTCTGATCAACCACCAGAACAACGGCGCCGGGTGCCTCACCCTCAGCGATGTCAGCGCCGATCGTTGAATCAGCCAGCGCCTGCCAGTTGATCGCCGCGGCGCCGATATCGGGATCGAGCGTCGCAATCTGCCGGGCGAGGGCAGTATTTGTGAAGGCTAATAGCGGCGCCACTGTGAGCGTGGCAAGCAGGACATCCGCCAGGCGCGCGTGAATCCGGATTTGGAGCGAGAGAGGCATCGGGAGTCCCATGGGAGCGGGCAAGGCTTACGCGTACGGCCCCAATCAGCATGATGTTACGGCGCCCATCATCGATTCGACGAGGCTGGGCACTGTAACTCTGCCGGTTCGTGCCCGTCCTCTATGCATACCCTCACACGACTCCCGGTCCCATGTTCTCAAGCTACCTCAAATCATCCGGCCGCTTCTTCCGCCGTCACAAGTCGTACACCGCGCTGAACCTCGTCGGCCTCTCCACCGGACTCGCCTGCGCGTTCATGATCTTTCTGTGGGCGTCTGACGAGGTGAGCTTCAACCGATTTCACGAAGACGGCGACCAGCTTTATCGCGTGATGCGTCACGTCACGTTTCCCGATGGCGAGACCTATACGTGGGAATCGGTCACGTATCCGCTTGCGCAGGTTCTGCGCGACGACTATCCGGACATCGAAGATGTCGTCCTGATGACGTGGTCAGAGGAGCTGTTGTTTGATTCGGATGACATGTCGGCAAGAGAAACCGGCCGCCATGTTGGTCCGTCTTTCTTCAGCATGTTCTCGTACCCGCTGCTTGCGGGCGACCCGGGAACGGCGCTTGAACAGCCCAATGCCGTCGCCATCTCCCGGACGATGGCGGTCAAACACTTCGGGGCGGATTGGCCGAGCGAGGCAATCGGTAATACGCTTCGCCTCGAGAACGATCGCGACGTTGCCATCACGGCTGTCTTTGAAGACTTCCCGGCCAACTCTTCCCTTCAGATCGACTTCGCCGTTGCGCTCGAGGACTTCAGCAGCCGCGTCGGGGGGCTCGAGCACTGGGGAAACTCCGGATTACAACTGTTCGCCAAAACCCGACCGGGGGCAAACGCCGATGAGGTAAGCACGGCGATAGCGGATATCGTCACCGAGCACCACGAGTCCACGTCAAAGACGACGCTGTTCCTTCACAGCGTCGAAGACATGTACCTCCAGTCGCGGTTTGAAAACGGCGTGCTTGTCGGCGGACGCGTCACGTATGTGCGCCTCTTCGTAATCGTTGGGTTCATCGTGCTGCTCATTGCCAGCATCAATTTTATGAACCTGGCAACCGCGCGGTCAGAGCAGCGCGCGCGGGAGATCGGTGTCAGGAAATCGGTTGGCGCGAGCAAAGGCTCGCTCGTTGCGCAGTTTCTGACAGAGTCGGTGTTGCTTGCGCTTGTCGCGTTTCTTTTTGCGGTTGTTGTTGTCCTGCTGTTGCTGCCGGCGTTCAACGGACTCACGGAGAAGAGCATCGGAATCGGCGATATTTCGGGCACAACCGTAGCGGTCTTCGGCCTGATTGCTGTAGCGACCGGTCTGCTCGCCGGCAGTTATCCGGCGCTGTACCTGTCGCGATTCAACGCGGTTACGATGAAGCGTGCATCCGCAAGCCGCGCCGCAGGCCGGTTTGATTCGTTGCTACGCCGCGGACTCGTTGTCTTTCAGTTTGCCGCGTCTTTTCTGCTGATCGTGGCAACAGTCACCGTGTTCAGGCAGATCGACTACATCCAGACAAAGGACCTCGGGCTGGACAAGAACAACCTGGCGTTTCTTCCACTTGAGGGTGATGCGCGTGCGTCATATCCGACATTCCGCGAGCAGTTGCTGCAGCAACCGGGCGTCGCGTCGGTAGCTGCAAGCAGCACCAATCCGCTTTCGATCGGTCAGTCAACCAGCGACCCGACGTGGGACGGCAAAGAGCCGGATGCTGACGTTCTCTTTCACATCATCAGCACGGGATACGACTTCCCCGAGACGATGGGGATGGAGATGGTCGCCGGCAGATCGTTTGCGCGCGATTTCGCGGATTCGTCGAGCTACGTAATCAACGAGCGCGCGGCCGAAGCAATGGGAATGACAAACGCCGACGCAATTGGAAAAGGCCTGTCGTTCTGGGGCAACGAAGGGACAATCGTTGGTGTCGTCCGC
>JAUIJQ010000559.1 GCA_030431165.1 Rhodothermia bacterium
GTGGTGCGGCACCACAAGCGCGCGCGTGTTCTTGAGCGCGGCGAGTAATCCGGCACCTGTATTCGTTTCCTCGGATCCGTACGCGACGAGCGGACCCGCGTCGTCGGGATACAGCACATGCCGATGGCCCTCCCCGACGGGTGAACCGTTGGCCGCGTGCACGGATATTGCCGGGGACGTCCATTCATATCCGAACCAGGCAATAAACTCGTCGTCCTGCGAGACGCGCCTGGCGTGGTTCCAAAGTAGTCCGAGTTCCGATGCGTTGAGGGTGATGCCGTCGAGGTAGTCGTGTTCGGTCAGCGCGGCAAAGTCGTAGCCGTACAGGTCACGGTAGCGATGGTAAAGCTCATCCACGTCACCCGCTGCATCACCGTAGGCCGAGTGTGCGTGCAGGTCGCCGAAGTACACGCCATAGTTGGTACCGTCAGATCCGGATATCACCGGACGATCCTCGCGCGGGTAGACCCCCGCGATGAGTCCGCGGCTGGGAGTGGGTCGCGCAGGAAGAAGACGCGCCGCGGGCACCAACACGGGCGATGCCGCATCGATGGGGTCGCGTTCGTCGGATTCGTCGGATTCGTCGATGACACCATGGTGCTGCGGCTGCTGCAATTCGTCCGGGGCAGCCGAGTGGACGGTGAGTCGTTGCACCTGCACGCCCGACAGTCCCATCGACGCCATGTAGACAACATCGGCGTCGGGTCCACCTGACGCCATGCGACACCGTGGCTTCCAGGATCCCCACTTCTGGTCGACAACCGTGTGTGCTGCACTCCATTCGTCACCCTGGTACACCTGGGCCCGGAGCGAATGGGCCGATTGGCCGGTGACGACAATGGTCTCTTCGCCATCTGCTGCTGATGCAATCGCAATCGCGGGAAACTCCCAGCCCTGGTACACCTGCTCATCGTAAGGGTCAACATCAGGTCGGGGACCCGCGGGCACAGAGAGATTGTCGCCGTCAAACTGAACCACGTAACTCCACTTCGTGAGCCACGCCGCATCCCGATGTGCGTCGTTTCGGTTTGATGCGTACGTGATCCAGAGATTGCCGCCCCCATCACAAGCGAGTGCCGGATGCACGTTGTTATAACCGTCGTCAGCGACAATAATCGGGCTCAGCCCGCGCTGCGGCTGCGGCTCTTCCTCGCCTTCTTGCTCTTCTGCCACAACCGGGCGCGGCGCCGAGCCCGGAATCGATTGGATCGCGACGCGGTAGCGCCCCGATCCGTAACAATCATAGCCGACCCACAAAGCGTTGTCCGGGCCAATACAAACGTCGGGACGATAGCAGTCGCCTTCGAGTGTGTCGAGTGCTTCTTCCACCCAGGCGTTCTTTACCTGTCTGAAAGCCACGACGTCTGTCGACGCGCCCGTGTCTTCTGAATCGTTGGCCGCGTCTGACTGCGCCGACACGCGCTCACAAACAACCCAGCAGGTGCCGGCGGCGTCAATGGCGGCGCGCGGATTGAAGAGTCCGTCGGATGATTCGGACACCACGGTTTCTGCCCCGAAGTCGCGGCCGCGGAAGGATCGCGTCAAGAGCTTCCATGTAGCGTCGACACGGCTGACCCAGAAGATGCGAAGCGACCCGTGAGCGAGTGTGACGATGCACGGCTGCAGCACGCTGCCCGGTTCTTCAGAAACGATTGCACGCGGTCGCGCGCCTGATTCGTCAAAACGACGAACGACGATCTGCTCGTTACCGACATCATTGCCGGGAACGTCCTGGCACCACACGACCCAGGCCGCGCCGTCGGCATCGACAGCAACGTCGGGGAATCGCGACGCCTTGTCGGCAACAGTGTATGCGGGTGTGATCGAAAAGAAAGGGTCAGCAACGAACGTTTCGCCGAATGCGGCGACGTCGTCTACCAGGTTCTGGTCGGCTTCATCCGAAGGGTTCATGCCGCGGTCTCCTGCCTCTGGCGTTACCTCAGATACCGCAGCGCCAACGACGGAATCCGTGTCAGCATTCGAGCCGGAATCATCGGCTGATTCAGAGGCATCAGAGTCAACTGTATCAATCTGGGAATTGCGACGGACGAGCCGCGGTTTCACGCGGGTCATTCGTGCCCCGGAGGAACGGGTGAGACGCATTTAGGCCGTTGCGGTTGCCGGATACGGGATACGTGGGTTGAAACCCTTTATCGGCAAACGGGCCGCCGGTTTGAAAGGCGCCGGCCTACTTCGGCCTACTTCGCGGTGATTGCGTTCCGCACCGCTTCGACCGTTCGCGTGATGTCGTTATCTGTTGTCATCCAGCTCGAGACCGAGACCCTCATGCAACGGACGCCGCGCCACGTTGTGCATGCAAAGAAGGCTTCCCCAGACGCGACGATTCGGGCCGTGACTTCATTGGTGAACCGATCGTGGTCTGTGTCATTGGCGCCGGGCGCGGGATCCAGAAAGCGTACCAGTCCCTGGTTGATTGTCGGATGACACAATACCTCCACGCCGTCCAGTTCTCCGACCTCTGAAACGAGACGTTGCGCCAGCCGGCAGTTCTCATCGACAATCCGCTCAACACCCTCGCGCCCAAGACTCTCAATCGCCG
>JAUIJQ010000560.1 GCA_030431165.1 Rhodothermia bacterium
GTAGTCGGTCACGACGCGCCGATCAGACATTACCGGCTCAAGCGACTCGTTGATGTCCTCAAGTTGCCAGCCCAGTCCGGCCGCAACCATAAGAAGCGATTCGCGCAAGCCAATGTGACCGAACTTGCCCGTTGCTCGCCGTTCGATGAACTCGGCTTTGGTGATACCGGCTCCTACTTTGGCCTGCAGAGGCTTCCGGCGCTTGCCCGCATCAACAATCCGACGTACGTGTACCTCGGTGACATCTGCACAGACTCCCGTCGCCATCAGCGCAAGACTGTCCATTGCGTAGCCCGGGTTTACCCCCGTACCTACGAGTGTAACGCCGTTTTCCCGTGCGACGGCGTCGAGGCGAGCGGCAATGTCTGGATGGCGATCGTACGGAAACGAGAGTTCCTCGGTTGAGGAAACGACGTGACAGCCTGCCCGGGCACACAGCTCAAGTTGGTCGAACATCGATTCCAGGAACGACGACGTGGTATGCAACACAACATCCGGCTTCAGTTGTGCCAAAGCATCACCGGCATCACCCGATACAAGCACACCCGTGGGTTCGGTCAGATCAAGCAGATCCGCCAGGTCGCGGCCTACCTTAGTGGGGTCAACGTCGATTGCACCGACGAGCTGTATGAGTCCCGTGCGCTGTTTTTCCAAAACGTGACGCACCGTTGCCAGGCCGATGGGGCCAACTCCGAACTGAACAACGCGTATGGGTTTTTGCATGCGAGTGTCTTGAATCTATTTCTTTTCGTGGAAGGGGTAACGGTAGCTGGTCGGCGGTACAAACGTCTCTTTGATTGTGCGGGCTGAGACCCAACGAAGCAGGTTCAAGTGGGATCCCGCTTTGTCGTTTGTACCCGATGCACGTGCACCGCCAAACGGCTGCTGTCCGACGACGGCGCCGGTGGGCTTGTCGTTGATATAGAAGTTGCCGGCAGCGTTCTCCAGCGCTTCTACTGCCTGATTTGTTGCCGCACGGTCATTCGAAAAGATGGCGCCCGTAAGCGCGTAAGGCGACGTTGAATCGACGAGCGCAAGTGTGTCAGAAAAGCGCGCGTCATCGTAAACATGTACGGTCACAACCGGGCCGAAGATCTCTTCGCACATGGTACGGTACGACGGGTCTTCGCTGACCACGACAGTTGGCTCGATGAAGTAGCCTTTGGAATCGTCGGCACGGCCACCAGCGAGGATCGACACGCCGTCGGCATCGCGTGCATGGTTGATGTATCCGGTTATCGAATCAAACGCCTTCCTGTCGATGACAGCGTTGACGAAATTCGAGAAGTCAAGTGGAGAGCCCATCCGGATTTCTTCCAGCGACTCTTGCACTGACCTGGAAACGGCTGGCCACATGGAGCGCGGAATATAGACGCGAGAAGCCGCGGAGCACTTCTGTCCCTGGTACTCGAAGCCGCCGCGGACTATCGCTGTTGCGACGGTTGCGGCATCGGCGGATGGATGCGCCACGATGAAGTCTTTGCCGCCCGTCTCACCAACTATCCGCGGGTACGTCTTGTAGCGCGCGATGTTGTCGCCAATGGTCTTCCACATAAACTGGAAGGTGCCGGTGGATCCGGTAAAATGAAGTCCGGCAAAGTCTGGCGATGCGAAGGTCGGATTGCCGATGTCCGGACCGTGACCAGGAACGATGTTGATGACTCCCGGTGGTAGGCCGGCCGCTTCGAGGAGCTTGTACATATAGTGGGCCGACAGGAGTGCCGTTGTTGCCGGCTTCCAAACAACCGTGTTACCCATCAGTGCCGGAGCGGTTGGGAGGTTACCGCCAATCGACGTAAAGTTGAACGGTGTAACGGCAAAGACAAACCCTTCGATGGGTCGGTACTGGAGCTGGTTCCAGATTCCTGGCGAGGAGATTGGCTGATCTTCGTATATCTGCCGGGCGTAGTCGACATTGAAACGCAGGAAGTCGATCATTTCGCAGGCGGCGTCGATCTCGGCCTGGAACACGTTCTTGCTCTGACCCAGCATGGTTGATGCGTTCAGCGTGTCGCGCCACGGGCCGGCGAGCAACTCGGCGGCGCGCAGGAAAATGGCGGCGCGATCGGTCCAATGCATCCGGGCCCAGTCATGCCGTGCGTCCATCGAAGCGGCGATCGCGGATTCTGCTTCTCCCGATCCACACAGGTGCGCATGTCCAAGGACGTGACCATGATCGTGCGGGCAAACCACGGTTTCAACCGAGTTGGTCCGGATCTCCTTGCCACCGATAATGGCTGGGATCTCGACCTCTTCGCCCATCATCTTCGTCAACGCGACCTTGATGCGATCGCGTTCAGGTGATCCCGGAGCGTAGCTACGGACAGGTTCGTTAACGGGTGTCGGTATCCTGACAACGGCGTTATTCATAGCTGAACGGTGTTTCGCTGGCTGTTGTTGTGCCTGCGGTCTTCTGGGTAAGGTCCCGATGGTGGTCGCTGAGAGTCATCCATCAGCGTGGTCTTTGCTCGCGCCTACCGGAGTCCCACCATCCGATCCGCCGCGCCGATCTGGTCCCTGTTGACTGTGGGGCGCTTTTCAGGCTGTTCGTCGG
>JAUIJQ010000027.1 GCA_030431165.1 Rhodothermia bacterium
ATGGTGCTCCTCGTGGTGCTCACCGCTCTCGCGGGCGCCGCGACGGTCGTCATCGGCCTGCTGCTCCTCGTCGGGTCGCTCGAGAGCACCGAGCTGACGTCGGCGTCGACCACGCAGGCGCTGCAGCTCGGGTGGGGCTGGTCGCTGCTGGCCGCCCTTCTCGTGGTCGTGGGCGTCGTGTGTGCGTTCGCAGCGTTGCTTCCGGGTGGTGGAGTCGCGGCACGCGATGCTCCGCGCGCTCTGACGCGCGGGGGCTTCACGCGTTGACGCATGGAGGGTTCGGGCTCGCGCGCTCTGTCGCATCGGGACGATTTACGCTGAATAGTCGCAGGCGTCGGCGCGTCGAATTCAAACATCGCATCATACTCGCGCGTTGGGGGCCCAGTCGGGGAGCATGGGTGCGCGAGTTGGGTGAAAGGAACTCGGAACGGGAAGATAGCCGGGGGGTTGCAGCAAGGTAACTGCACTATCAAATGAGGGGCAAGAACAGGATGAGCGAAGCGTGGAACGGAGCGTGCGGCGCCCCCCGGGGCGGAGACGAGTGGGCGCGATTTCGGGAACTCCTCGACGACCAGTACGACTGGCCGGCGGACTACACGTTCAAGTTCATTGTCCCACGTGCACAACTCGAAGAGGTTGAGACGGTATTCAGCACAGATGAGCGGAAAGTGCGCGCGTCCAGTCGCGGCCGCTACTGCAGTGTCACGATCGTCCGCACGGTAACCTCAGCCGACGACGTGATCAACGTCTACACCCTTGCGTCGGGAATCGAGGGAATCGTTTCCCTCTAGCAAAATCGAGGGAATTGTTTCCCTCTAGCAAAATCGAGCGAATCATTTCGCTCTGACGTACCCGGGAATCGTGTCCCTCTGACGTACCCGGGAAACGTTTTCGTGCGCCCCGCGCTAGTCGATGCGCTTGTACACCTGGACGTCGATCCGGGTGAGCGGCGGGGCCTTTGGCTGGGATGCGGCCGGTCGGGCGTCGTTCGAGGAGAACTCGACACGCATACCCCGGTTGTTTGCTGCAATCAGTAGTTGATTCAGCTCTTCGACCTTTTGCCGGATTTCCCGTGCAACAAGCAGGTCGCGGTCGCGCAGCAGGTAGTCTACAACAGCGTCCAGGTGCTCCCGGATCGTGTCTTCGGTGCCGGTATCTTGTCTCGTGTGCCCGTCCATGCCTCGTGGTTTGCCGTTGGTCGGCTAAATATCCGCCATTGGGCGGTCTAATGCTCTATAACGAATAGATTTACCCTAATTGCGCAGAACCTATTCGGTATACGTCATCCGGCTTGACTCGGAGGTCTGGAAGCGACGGCGTTTTCGCGACAAGAACGTCCACGCACGCCCCGGCAGCGCGTGTTATTACGTCGGTGCGACGGCCCGCGACCCCGAACTCCGCTTTGAGCAGCACAAGTCCGGATACCGGGCAAGCGCAATTGTGCGCGACTTTGGTGAGGCACTTGTGCCCGAACTGTACGAGGCGTACAACCCGATTCCGACGCGCGCTGACGCCGAGGCGCTGGAACGCCACCTGGCAGATCGGCTCAGGAAGCGCGGGTATGCCGTTTGGACCAACTGATCACGGCCGGTGGTAGCCTCGCCGCCGGTGTCCTAACGCCGCTCAATCGTCTCGACCCGCATCGGCCCCGGTGGGATGCCCGCCTCGACCTTCGCGCGTGACACCATGGCCCGCACGTCGTCGAGCAGCGCCGGTGCGTCGTAGACGATCCCGTCCTTGATGGTCCAGCGCACCCCGCCAACTCGCTCGACCTCGCCGGTCTCGTCGTTTAGCCGAATCGCTCCCGTACCGTAGAGCGTCTTCAGGTTGGCAAGTGGGTTTTCGGACAGGATGATCAGGTCGGCCTTTTTGCCTACCTGCACGCTGCCGACTTCGTCGTCCATACCCAGCGCTTCGGCGCCCTTCAGTGTCGCTGACCAGACTACCTCGAGCGGGTGGAACCCGGCTTCCCGGAGCAGTTCGAGCTCGCGCACGTAGCCGAAGCCATACAGCTTGTAGATGTATCCGGCGTCAGAGCCGACGGTCACGCGTCCGCCGCGGTTCTTGTACTCGTTCACGAACGTCATCCAGAGCCTGAAGTTGTTCTTCCAGGCTACCTCCTGCTCCGTGCCCCAGTCGAACCAGTACGAGCCGTGCGCACGACGGCTCGGTCTGTAGAACTCCCAAAGCGAAGGCAGCGTGTATTCTTCATGCCACTCGGCGCGCGTCTCCCGCATCAGGTCGCGGCTTGCCTCGTAGATCGTAAACGTCGGGTCGATGGTAAAATCGAGCGCGATCAGCGAATCCATTACCATGTTCCAGCGGTCGGAGTAGGGGGGCGCTGCCTGTTGCCACAGGCGCCCGGCCTCGCCGAAGCGGTGCTGCTCGTCGTTGTAGTTGTAGTCGAGCGGATAGTCCTGGACGGTACGGTCCCGGAATAGCGCCTCCGGCAATCCGTACCAGTGCTCCATGGTCGTCAAGCCCATCGTGGCCGATTGCAGGACGTTTGTGCGCGTGACGTGTAGCTGCGCGTGATGCATTGCCGTGCGTAGTCCGCGAGCTTTTGCTTCGTCCAGTGCCGCAGCTAGCACCTTGGGGGGGGCACCGAAGAACTTGATGCCGTCGGCACCGGCATCCGCAATGTATCTGACCCACTCGCGTGCGTCTTTGGGTGTCACAACCTCGCGCGACCAGTTGCTTCCAAACGTGACGTACGACATGATGCGCGGCGCGGTAATGGTATTCCCGGCAGACCGGTCACGATGTCGCAGCGTCCAGTCCATTCCGTTGCCCGACCCCGGGTCACGGATGGTTGTGATTCCGTGAGCCATCCAAAGCTTGAACACGTACTCGGGAATTGTGCCCTGACTGCTGCCACCGATGTGGCCATGCATATCCACGAAGCCCGGCAGAACGTACATGCCGTGTGCATCGATTTCGTGGTCCGCGGGGCCGGGCCGACGCGCGTCATTGATCGGCACGCCGGGGTAGCCAACGCTTCTGATCGATGTGATGCGATCACCTTCGATGACAATATCCATCGGACCGATCGGCGGGGCTCCGGTCCCGTCAATCAAAGTCGCCCCCCGGATCACCAGTCGGTTCCATGGGCCCTCGCCTTCTGACCGGTTTGGCGCATCAGGCATCTGTGCGCTCGCCGAAAGTGGGCAGGCGGCAGCAACCGCCGCGATCGCGGCAAGGCAGGCTATCCGGGCGGCAAGACGACTAGGGAGAGCAGACATAGGCAGAAAGCACGATGAGCGCCCCAGGCGCGAACGATCCAACGATCCAACGATCCAACGATCCAACGATCCAGCGATCCAGCGATCCAACGATCCAGCGATCCAGCGATCCAGCGATCCAACGATCCAGCGATCCAACGATCCAACGATCCAACGATCCAACGATCCAACGATCCAACGAATATACTGTAACCAATCCCGCGCGCACTCGTTACGAACACGATACCAGCATTCAGTCCGCACACAGACTCCACACACCGTCATGACCACGCTCACCCGCTCCATCTCTGCTCGCCGGATCGCCCTGCCGGTACTCCTCGCCGCCATGGTGGTGGTTACCGGCCCCTCCGCGTTGGCGCAGAATCTTGATGCCCCCATCGCCCGCACGTTCCAGGTTGCCGCTGGTGGTGAACTTGACATCGATATTGACCGCGGGTCGATCGAGATTCAGACAAGTGATCGAAACGAGGTGGACGTACTGATCGAGCGACAGGGGTCGGATGACTTCCTTCGGCGCATGGAATTCAGCGTAGATGAAACCTCAAACGGCGTTCGCGTGCGCGGTGAATACGACAACGACCGCAGGCGGTCATGGCGCAGCAATCGGAATGACAAGGTCCGCGTTCGTGTTATTGTCCCGCGCGAATACAACGTAACGCTTGAGACGAGTGGCGGAAGCATTTCTGTCGACGATCTGGAAGGCATGGTCAACGCGAGCACGTCAGGTGGCTCGATGAACTTCGGATTGATCGACGGTCCGATCCATGCCCGCACCTCGGGTGGCAGCATCACGCTTGATGGCAGCTCCGGGACGGCCGACGTTAAGACATCCGGCGGCAGTATCAGCATCGGGAATGTTGGTGGTAGTGTGCTGGCCAAGACATCCGGTGGGTCCATTACAATTGATCGCGCGTTCGGCGAAGTTGATGCAACAACCTCCGGCGGGCGTATCAACGTCAGGGAAGTGCGCGGGACCATCAACGCGAGAACGTCAGGTGGCTCCATCAAAGCGTACATCTCTGAACAGCCGCGCGGCGACTGCACCCTGTCAACGAGCGGCGGCGGTGTTGAGGTTGTGCTCAGCCCATCCGTAAAACTGGATGTCGAGGCGTCGTCGTCAGGCGGCAGCGTCAAGACCGATATTCCGATTCAGGTCGTCGGCGAAGTGAAGCGTAATCGGATTGCCGGCACGATGAATGGTGGTGGGCCACTCTTGAAGCTGCACACCTCGGGTGGCGGCGTCCGCATCGTGTCGAACTAGCGCCAGCCGGCGAAGCGTTCGGCGGTCCAGCGATCAAACGATCAGCGGGCGAAGCCCGCGGAACGATCTTGCGATCCAGCGATCTAACGATCCAACGATCTAACGAACGCTCTTGACGGCACTGGCTACTGGTATAGTATCAGCGGTATGGGCGTGGACCGTGCTGGCGATCCGCTATATGCAGCGGTTGCCGACCGCCCTGCGCTTCCTGCTTGTCGTTGCGTGTGCGGCACAGCCGGTACTGTCAGCAAATCTGTGGGGCACCGGTGCGGCGTTGCTGTTGACGCCGATGCTTGCAGCGCCTGTTGCGGTGGCCTGGAGCCGCCTGCGCCCGTCGCTGGATCTCGACTGGGCTGACGACCAGGTGAGGCTGCCTGAGATGGAAGTCGAAGGTGAGACCGTCACCATCCGAAATGTCCGCTACGCGCAATATCGGTCGCGGGCTGATTTTGACGTCGCGTGGGTAGAGCGAACGTACTCCGTTGATGCGGTGCGTTCGGTTGACTACATCGTAGAACCGTTCGGCGTGCTGTATGGAATGGCGCATACGTTTGTCAGCTTTGGGTTCGACGACGGACGGTACATCGCGGTCTCGGTGGAGGTGCGGCGGGAGAAGCCGGAAATCTTTGGACCGGTCAAAGGGCTCTTTCGGCAGTATGAGTTGATGTACGTCATCGGTGACGAGCGCGACCTGATCGGGATGCGAGCGAATATCCGACGTGATGCGGTTCATGTATATCCGACCACTGCGACGCGCGAGCAGGCGCGTGCGCTGTTTGTGTCGATGCTCGGCCGTGCAAACAAACTTGCCCGTGAGCCCGAGTTCTACAACACGCTCGTCAACAACTGCGCAACCAACATCCTGGATCACATCAACGAACTCGTTGACGAACCGCTGCCGTATACGCTGCGCGTCGCGATTCCGGGTTTCTCTGCGAGATATGCTTTTGATCGTGGCCTGATTGCGACTTCGCTCGGGTTCGAAGAGGCCCGCGAGGTGTACAAGATCAATGGTCGCTCCGACTTTCCTCCCGGCGTACACGAGGACGAAGAGGGGACGAGGTGGTCCCGGCAGATCCGCGAAGTTGGTCCGGGTGATTCTCGCGCAGCAGCAACGTAGGCACGGTCAGATGATTCGATTTGCGGCCAATTGCGCGGCGGCGTGCCTGCCCTGGACGGGAGCACTTCTGGCCACGGTGCTCTTACCGCTTGTGTCCACGGCACAGGATGGCACCAGAATATCACCGCCCGGCGATGAGTGGATTCAACGCTACGGCTTCGTCGCAGCCCTTGGGGAAGGCACCGCCGTTGTGACGTCAGATGTGGGCGCCCACGTGTATCGCCGTGAGGGAGCGTCGTGGGTCAGCGAGGCGGAACTGCCACTGGGCATCGTCGTCGCGGTAGACGGGAATCTCATTGCCGGTCGAGGAAGGGTCCGCGATGCTGTCGACCTGTTCCGTTTCGACGGAGATGACTGGCAACTCGAGTCGCGCCTGGGACCGCGCGAAACCGATTTTGGCACCGAGGTAGCCGTGAACGGTGATGTCATCGTTGTGGGTAATCCGTTTGATGACACGGCCGGGTCGCGGGCGGGTTCGGCCGTTGTGTTTCGACACATCGACGGCGTCTGGACGGAAGAGGCAAGACTTGTCGCCGCTGATGCAACCGCGAACGCAAGATTGGGGGCAACGGTCGCGCTGGACAGTGGAGGCGAAGTCGCTGTTGTTGGCAGCCATGAGATACAGGCGGCTTACGTGTTTCGCCGAACCAACGGGCAGTGGATCGAAGAGGAGAAGCTGCTGCCGCCGTCAGATTCGTTTCCGGATTTCTTCGCCCGGGAGGTTGCGGTCTCGGGTGACGTTGTTACGATATCGGGTCGCATGGAGCCTCCGGATGCTCGCGGCGTCGTGTACGTCTACAGGTTTCGGGACTCGGGCTGGACGCTCGCGCAGACACTTGTTGACAGTCTGGGGTTCTCCGGTGATGAGTTTGGCGTTTCCGTTGCGATCGAGCGGAGTGTACTTGTCGTTGGGAATCCCAATCGTTTGCGTTACTACTACGATACGGGTGGCGTCCACCTGTTCGAGTATGACGGGGCACGCTGGGTAGAGGACCTGCGGCTGTACGAATCGCACGAGGAGGAGATTGTGTTATTCGGGTGGTCTGTCGGAATACGCGATCGCGAGGTCATCGTCAGCGCTCTTGGTGCAAGTGCGGCATACAGCTATGACGTGTCCCGGTTTGTAGGAGAGTCATCGCGCGAATTAGATGCCGTGGAACTGCTCGGCAACTACCCAAATCCGTTTCACGAACAGACTGTGATCCGCCTCGCATTGACGGATCCGGCCGACGTTGCCGTCCGCTTGTACGACGTTCGCGGGCGACAAATCCGCGACGTGCTTTCGACAAGGTTGAGTGCCGGGGAGCACGCCATCCCCGTTTATGTAAACGATGGGGCAATGCCGTCGTTGTCGTCCGGTCTCTATTTCTATCGGGTTACGTCTGGCGCCTATTCTGAGACCGGGTCGTTTGTTGTCGTCAGGTGATTGGGGCTATCGCGACCGCGATGTTTCGGGCTTCGTCTGCGGCAACGGCGGTATAGAAGTGGTAGTGGTGGCTGTCGGTGCGGAGTACGAACGGTTTCCCGGCGTGCATCGCGTCGAAACTATCGGGCGCACCGATGTCGAGGACCGGGTTCTCCGGAATGGGCCGCCAGCCGTTCGGGAACGCGGAATCGGTCGTTGATGCGATCCCGTCCCGCGTGTTTACGCCGTCCCAGCTGTAGTAGGCCATGTACCACCGGTCACCCACCCGCCACAACGAGGGATCGCCGGTTCGGCCCGTGCTGTCCCACGCGCCGGGTTTGCCGCTCCCAATGATCAGCGGTGAGATCTCGTCGAGGACTTCCCACGTCGAGAGGTCGCGCGATCTTGCCACACCGATTGTCTCCTCTTCAAACAGCGTGTTGGCAGCCGCCATCGCGTTATCGTACGGCAGTGAGATCATTCCCGACACGTTGAAGAACAGCCAGAACCACTCACGCTGTCTTACGACGTGGGGGTGCCAGATGGCAATCGAGCGCCAACCGGCGCCGTGGGGGGCGATGACCGGATTTGCGGGGTCGCGCTGCCAGTTGTAGAGGTCGGACGATGTTGCGTGGTGAAGTGCTTTGGTTCCTTTTTCGTAGCCGGCCGCCGACGTGGAGAAATAGAACAGGTGGTACAGCCCGTCCCATACAAATATGCAGGGGCCGGCAGTACCGTGCGAGTCGAGGCCTGCCTGGGCGTCCCCCGTTGGTCCGAAGATGGGGTTGGCTGGGTCTTTCTCCCAATTGACGAGGTCGTCGCTCCATGCGAGTCCGACCTGCGGACGCGTGACCGTGCTGTACCCGTGGCGTTCGGGGTCAGTTGAGGCATAGCCGGTATAGACCATGGCGTACCGGTTGGTACGTTCGTCGAACCAGACGACGGGTGATTCGACCATGCCGGCGTCCCAGGAACCGGCCGGGCCGGTGGTCAGGACGAGGCCGAGTTTCTTGAGGGATGTTGGGCAGTCGGGCAACTTTGTGAGCGGCATTCGTAGTGAATTGGAGTGTCCGGGGTGTTACGGGACGGGGTGAGCGGGAGGCGAGTTAGGTTTTTGTGCAGTACAGCGGTGGGGTATTCCCCTACGCCGGATAGAGAGAATCGCCGGGAAGCGTCGAGTTGGCGGGGGGCTAATGTGCGTGCCGCCCGGCGAGGCCGCCGTCTAGCGCCGCCCTATTTGTTCCATCATAGAAACGAAGTTCAAAAAGTGGAACGGATGTATGGGGGCATTTCCGGCTGCATAATGGGCATAAATGGTTGTGTTGAAACGCATTGCACGGATTCGGGCAAGGTGTCGCTGACACTGACTGGCGTACTTAAAGTCTTGACAAAGCCTACATCCTTTCGTATTTCTACACAACATCTAAAACACCATTTCACATCTGGAATGGACGATCGTTACGTCATTCCTTCGGTCGACAGGGCGTTTGCCGTGCTTGGTATCCTTGCTGAGGCTCACAAGAGTCTCAGCCTGGCTGAGCTGGGTCGAATCACCGGTATCCCCAAGAGTACCCTGTTCCGCATTCTCGCGACGCTTCGGAAGCATCACTGCATCATCGAAGAAGAGAATCGGAAATTCAGGATCGGTGCTCGTTTGTGGGAACTTGGAAGCGCTTTTGTTGAGCAGTTCGAAGTGTACCATCACGCGGTACGCTACATGAGGAATGTGGCGGAGGCGTCGGGTGAGACAGTTTTCCTTGGCTCGGTCGAGGAAGGCGAAGTTGTGTACACCCGTCGCGTCGAAAGTCCAGTCTCAATCACGGCAGTCAAGAAGCTCGGTACGCGTGCCCCGGTTCACGGGACGGCCACGGGTATGGCCATTCTTGCGTTTATGCCCGAAGCCGATGTTGCGGCCTTCCTGTCGCAGTTCGAGCCGATTGAGGCCCGTGCGATTCGCACGGAGATCCAGCAGATTGTTCACGATGGGTACGCTGTCGTTGACGGCGAACACAATCCCGAGTTATTGTGCGTTTCTGCTCCCGTGTTTGACCACACGCGGCGACCGCAGGCGTCCATCACGGTGGCGATGCTCTCCAACAGCCCGAATGTCAGGGACCGCGTTCCTGAAGTCGGAAAGCTGGTGCGCGACGCTGCCCGTGAGCTATCCGCAGAGATGGGATACAAGGTCATACAGCGATCCGTCTTGTCGGACCGCTTTCGAAAAACAGCTATTTCCTAATCAGATGATCACCAGGCAGGAGGTCGACTCATGGCGCGACTCTTACAGTTGAAATCGTCCCTGTTGCTGCTTCTGCTGCTCTCGGTAGCGATGATACCAGAAGCGGCAGCACAGACTGGCAAGTTGTCGGGGACAGTCACGGATGCGGCAACCGGTACGGCGTTGCCCGGTGTCACAGTCGTGCTTGAGGGAACGACCCTCGGTACCACGGCTGACGCCGAAGGGCGGTACACGGTAATCGGCATTCGGCCGGGCGTGTACTCGATCCGGTTCTCGTTCGTCGGGTTTGCCCCGACAGTGATTGAGAACGTCCGAATCACATCCGACCGAACCACATCGCTTGACGCACAGCTAAGAGAAACCGTTGTTCAAGCGGGCGAACTCCTTGTTGTGGCCGAGCGGCCCGTGGTTGATCCCAACCAGACCACGTCGCGATCGCTCGTTACCGGAGAAGACATTGCTCGGCTCCCCGTAACCAGCCTTCAGGACGTTATCGGTACGACATCGAACTCGTTTGACGGGTTTGTCCGTGGTAGCCGTCGCTTTGAAACAAAGACGGTCCTTGAAGGCATCGACATTTCGGATGCTTTCTACGCGCTGTCTGAAGGCGACAACTACAACGGCAACACCTACAACAGCGCTAACCGCTCTGGTGAAACGTCACCGTCGATTCTGTCGCTGAACCCGGGAGCGGTTTCAGAAGTCACGGTAAACAGTGGCGCCACGCCGGCACAGTACGGTTCAGGTACCGGTGGCGTCATTGCGGTCCAGCTTGCAGAAGGCCGCGGCCCGATTAGCGGTTCGATCTCAGCGCGTATCGCGCCGAGCATCGCGCGGCCGGGCCCGGATTCGCTCGACTTCTATTTCGACGCGGCTGACTACTTCGCTGACCTCCAGGCTCAGCGGGACGCAACCACGCCTGATCAGAACAAGATCGATTTGTACACATGGACGGAGGACAAGTACACCGTCGGCGATACGCCGGAGTACGACATCCGCGCCAATGTGGGCGGCTCGATCACGGAGAACTGGACGTTCGGATTGTCGGGCCAGTTCTTCGACACGCATGGCTACATGCCGAACGAATTCCGCCGTCGGATCAATGCCCAGCTGAAGTCCACTTACGCCATCAGCGACAAGACGCGCCTGTCGCTCGTCGGCGTATTCGACGATCAGGGCAAGTGGGGCGGATGGAATAACACGTCATACCACGAGTTCTATCGCTTCTACTTGGAAGGCGTCGCGCAGCAGGATGCTGGATCATACGTCGGCTCACTCAAGCTGACGCAGATCCTCAGCGACGACTCGTTCCTCGACGTCCAGGTCTACCGCACGTATAACCAGACGCGCTACGGTTACGTTGACGATGATGGCAACGGGTTCACCGATGTCGGCGAAAACGGAGACTTCCTCGACTTTACCGACCCGGACGTTGTTGCACAGTACGTCGGCATTCGCGGAATCACGCAGGACGAAGCGAACAACCCGCGGATGTTCATCGACTACGAAACGGATCCGTTCTCGGAAGCAGGTGTCTTCCTGCCCGATGGCCGCCGATACAAACTGGCTCGCCCGAACCCGTTCAGTGAGTTCAAAGAGTCGATTGTGAACGGCGCTCGCGTTGACTACACGAACCAGGTCAACTTCCACAACTATGTTCAGGCAGGTGCCTCGATCAAGATGCGGGAGTTTGACTTCCTCGGAATCAACGGTCAGATCGGCTCAGGCTCAAACCTGAACGACGAGATCGAACCGTTCCGCGTTTCGGACTGGAACCGTCAGCCTTGGGAACTCGGTCTGTACGTTTCTGACCGAATTGAGTATGGCGGGTTGAAGGTCAACGCCGGTCTGCGTGTCGAGATTGTCGACCGCGACACGGAAGAAATTGTTGACTACTACTATCCGTTTGTTCGCGACTCGATTGTAGTTGAGGGTAACACGCTTTACCGCAACTACTTCAACCGTGGCGACGACGTACCGCTCGACATCCTCTGGAATCCGAGCATCGGGATCTCGCATCCAATCAGCTCGCGAGCGTCGATGTACTTCTCGCTTGCTCACAAGGAGCAGCTCCTGCCGTACAACCAGTTGTACCGCAACTACGACGGCAACCACTCCACGAACCGCTTCGTGCCGTTCAACGATCCGGCACAGGACCCGATCATCTCGAACGAATTCGAAATGGGGGTTCAGTGGGAGTTCTCCGAAGGATGGGGCCTCGACGTCAACGCGTATGCGCGAGCGATCGAGAACTACGGTTCCTACAACTTCCAGACGATCACGCGTATTCCGGATGGAGAGCCGAACCTGAACCTGGCTCAGAACATCTTCAACACTGACTTCGGATACGGCGACGCTCGAGGCATCGAGACCGTGCTTCGCCGCCGTCCGTTTGCGCTTGCTGAGGGTGTCATGGTTGGTTTGACGGCGTCCTACACGTACTCGACGGTCGAAGTATCGGTTAACTCCGAAGGATTGGATGTATTCCGATATGACGAAGAGACCGGTGAGACGCAGCTGCCGTTCGACATCACCAACGACTTCTGGAACTACCCGCAGAATGTTCGCGGCGGCTCGTCGATCACGGGCGGCTACGACAGGCGGCATCGCGCTATCCTCCGTGCGACGGTTGACTTCCCGTACGAGATCGGACTGGGTCTCAACACTCGTGTTGAGAGCGGATTCCTTTATCCGCCGGCAGTTGGTGGCGACGCACGAAGCCGCGAGCTGTTGACAGGCCCGACCAACTACACCGTCGACCTGCGTCTGCAGAAGGCATTCACCTTCCAGGGCAACCTCGGACTCGATGTGTACGTCGACATCGTAAACCTGACCAACCGTAACAACGTCATCTCCTACGATGACAACACACAAACCGGTGCTGCCGTGATTTTCCAGGAGACAGGCGTTCCGGGTCAAAGGCTCATAGACAGGAACGGTGCACCGTACTACGGACCAGCGCGCACCATCTACTTTGGCACGCGGCTGCGATTCTAGGCCGTGCTCAACGTGAACCGTTGCTTGAAACTTATACCGGATCCAAAAATGGTTAATGCAGGCATGTACCGAAAGCTGGCGGTCGCTGTGTGGGCGCTTCTGCTCGGCGGAATCGCATCGCAGCCGGCCCTAGCCCAGAAGTCAGATGTGCCGTCCTCGCTGCTGAAATACAACAGCACGCAGGCGACAACTCCGACGGATGGCTACATGGTCGCCGGGGAACTCTGGTCGACCATCAAACCACTAAACACCGCTGAGGCAAACGGCGTCGAGGACCCTCTTCGCGACCAGGGTGCCCAGCACTTCCTGACGTTTGGTCCTGACGGGAGCAACTGGTTGAACCCAGGCTCACACTGGCCAGGCGGCTATGACCTCGTGCAGACATGGCGAGACGGCAAGCGCATGGTTTTCCCGGCGTTCGAAGCCGACGGCTGGGGAGCAGGAGCCCTTCAGCCCGGCAGTGCACCGGATGATCGCTTTGCGTTTGCGTATTACAAGCCAACTGTTGCTGGTGCAAACGACCCATCGCGTAACTACACGCGACCGGCTCGATTCACTGATGCGACGCGTACGCACCTCGTATACGAAGCAGGATTCCCGACCAACATCGGGGTCGACTTCAAGATTCGAGCGCATCAGTACACCATCAACGAGCAGAACCTGAATGACTTCATCGCGGTCGAGATCACGATGACGAACACAGGGGAAGTGGATATCAACGCTGATGGGACGGTTGAAATGACCGGGCACGATCTTGATGCGATCGCATCAGCGATGTGGGTTGAACCCACAATCGCCGTTCGCATCACGCAGACGGCTGGTCGTTCCAACCGCTTCGGTGCTGGTCGTACGATCGGGTACGCAGGCGCAACCGACCCGAGCACTGGCTCTCCCTACGACATCTTCTACTGGTCGCCAAACGTGCCGGAAGGCCGTTACGCTGCAGGCGCAACGCCGGCTCCCGGCGAGCGGCGGATGGGTGTCAATGACGGCAACCGGCTCGAAGGTTACACTGACGTATGGAGCGGGCACCGCTACATGGGTGTCAAGCAGGGTACAATCGTTGATGGCGACATCGGGACGGATTTCGTTCCCCGTTGAGTTTTCGCTGACAACGAAGGAACCACCGGCGGCCGATCCGTCCGCGTGGAAGGCGCGAGCGATGATGCCTTCGCCTACGAAGGTGTTGTTTGGGGGGCGTTGCCAAGTCACCACATGTTGGCCCTGCGAATTCATCGCCACCGCAGGATTGAAATCGTCCTGGTGGCGTCCATTGGGATTGACAAAGACTTGGTTCCCCTTGGCAGTTCCATCGAAGCCAAACCGCCGCATGGCGATGTCCCAGCCGACATAGGTAGATCCAAACCCAGCCCCAACGAAGCCGGCGAAGGTCTCCCAGACGACCACGAAATCGCCCATGCCATCGATGGCAATGGCTGCATTTCGCTGGGTGTCCGCCGTGGTCTGGTTGATGCGGAACTCGCCCCCGAGGGCGTTGCCCATCGCGTCGAACTGCCG
>JAUIJQ010000561.1 GCA_030431165.1 Rhodothermia bacterium
GGGTTGCCGGCCAGAGCAGGCGAACATGGTCGAGAGACTGCAGAGTACCGAAAACTGGCAACGATCCCAACGATCAGTGGAACCAAAACGGACGTCTCCCAAACCGCGCCCGTACCGTCGGTGTCCAAGCGACCGCGAACACCGCCCGTTAGAACGCGACGCCGAAGAGGAGCCCGACGCCCGCCGTCACGGCCATCGCGAGGGCACCCCAGAATGTCACACGCGCTGTTGCCACGAGGACGGGCGACCCGCCTGTTCGCGCTGACGCCGCGCCGAGGAGGGCCAGGAAGACAAGGGAGCTGGCGGCGACCCAGACGGGAATCTGACTAGTCGGCACAGCAAACACTACCAGGACAGGCAGAAGAGCGCCAATCGCGAACGTTGCCGCCGAGGCAAGGGCGGCCTGCACCGGTCTCGCCGTAGTGATCTGAGAAATCCCGAGTTCGTCTCGCGCGTGCGCTCCAAGTGCATCATGCTCGGTCAACTGCTCAGCGACACGCCGGGCGAGGTCTACGTCGAGACCGCGGCCGACGTAGATCTGCGTTAGTTCCTCAAGTTCCTCCTCAGCCTCGTGGCGCAGCTCCAGCGACTCCTTTTCGAGATCCGCCTTTTCTGTGTCAGACTGCGAGCTCACGGAGACGTACTCGCCGGCGGCCATCGACATGGCACCGGCGAACAAGCCGGCAATCCCCGCGATACCGATTGCCGTGCGATCAGCGTCGGCTGCCGCCACGCCAATAATCAAGCTCGCGGTTGAGACGATCCCGTCGTTGGCACCCAGGACGGCCGCTCGAAGCCACCCGATGTGTTGCGTGCGATGGCGCTCGGGGTGCCGGGAGTTTGCGTGTATCGAACTCATGTTGCCCGGTCAGCTCACTCAACAATCAGGACGCCGCGCATCAGTCGCCAGTGTCCGGGGAACGTACAGACAAACGGGTACTCGCCGGGTTCGTCCGGTACCTGGATTCGGATGGTTGCGGATTGGCCCGGATCAACCAGCGGCGTTGATCCGAGCACAGCCGACAACCGAGGTACGTAGCCAGAGGCGTCGGCACCGGGGGTGCGAGCAAGCTCGTCAGCCGCGGCACCAACCTGATCCAGCGTACCCGGTTTAATCACTACGACGTTGTGCTGAAGCAGGTCGTTGTTCTCGAACACCAGCTCCAAGGTGGCCCCCGCCTCGACGCGAATTTCTGTTTGATCGAAGGCGAGCTTCTGCGGAATCGTCTTGAGCACGACGCGCGCAACAACTTCGGGAGGCGCGGCGGCCTGTGCAGCGCCACCGGTATTTGCGTTGTTCGCCGCACCAGAGGCATTCCCGGACGCATTCCCGGAAGCATTTCCGGACGCATTTCCGGAAGCATCGCCCGACCCGCCGGGATCGTCAGCCGCCATCCGGTCTTCATCCGTGCCGTAGTGAAGTGCGACGTGCGCCGCCAGCTCCCCGGGGGCGCTGTACTCAACGACGGTATTGATCCTGCGTTCGATGCGGTAGTGCCAGTCGCCGGAAAGCGACCGCGTCCGTCGCCCGGCTTCTTCTACATACATGGAGTCGGGCTCGCCGTGGAATCCGCCTGTGCCACCTGCGTCGTAGACGCGCACCGCGATCACGTTCGGTCCGTTGTTCCACACCGAAGGCGTGACGTGATAGGTTCGGAAAGCATCCCAGCCCTCGGTGGCGCCTACCTTGATGCCGTTGACCCACGTTTCTTCGTCGTTGTTGACCATCCCGAGATGCAGCGTCGCGCCGTCGGATGAGGAGCCATCGACAACCCGGATGTACCATAGCCAACCATCGAGGTCTTCGTAGCCCTTTTCCTCCCAGACGCCAGGCACATCCATCGTCGGCCAGTCAGCCAGCGACGCGGCCGTACTCTCGTGCCAATCGACAGGCGCGTCGTCGCCTGAAAGTGAGCGCGGAAGTGATGCAACCGCCAGGCGTTCCGAATCCGCACGCCATGCCGCGAGAAATCCGTCGGCGTGATTGGTTGCTGCCAGATACGTCGCCTGGCCAAGCCAGGGGTCAGAAAACACAACGCGGTCGCGGCTGGCGCCGTAGAGCGCCGAGCCAGCGCGACCGTTGGTCGGTGTCTCGGCGAGTTTCAGTGTCGCCGCCAGTCGGACACGCGCGTCGGCATCGTTGAGCAGATTGTGGTTCAGGAGTAGCGTTTGCGTCGAGTCAGTGTTTGGCAGCACCTCGACCGCTGCTTTTCGCACACCCGCGGAAGCGTGCGTAAGCGCACCGTAAGCCGCAGACATGGCGGCTTCGTTTGTGCCGTCGAGCAGCCCAAGCCCGTGCATCGTCCACAATGCATGAACGGCAGGAGCGTTGATTCCAATTTCGTCGACCGACCGATCCCGCGCGATCGAGGCGAGGTCGGTTGCAACGTCTTTCCTCCCACGTTCAACGAGCAGCCGCTGTGCAGTCGAGCGCCAGAACATATTGTCAGCACGAAGCCCGTCTACAAGTGATGCCGGTTCGTCAGCGGACAGTTCGTACTGCTTCGACTCCGG